>JBFHGI010000061.1:0-8576 GCA_041583175.1 Pseudorhodobacter sp.
ACCTCATGCCCCATGATCAGGGTATAGAGCTCAAACCAGGTCTGACGATCAATATTGACATCCATCGCGGTGGCGATCGTCGCGATGCGGGACAGGCTGTTGGTGCCCATGACGGGGATGATACGCGCAGGATGGCGCAAAAGCCATGCCACCGCAGCGGCAGACCAATCGGTGCCATGCGCCTCGCCAATCTCGGTCAGGCGCGCGCGGAGTTCCTTGCCGGATTCGGCCAACAGGCGCCCGCCTGCAAGCGGAGACCACGCCATCAAGGGGATATCCCGTTCTTGGTGGAAAGCGACGTCGCCATTGGTAAAGCCTTCATGGGCCACAAGGCTGAGTTCAATCTGGTTGGTAACCAGCGGCGCTTTCATGCCCGATTGCAGCAATGTAAAATCCCACGGACGGAAGTTGGAAACGCCCACAGCCCGCACCTTGCCGCTGCTAACCAATGCATCCAGTGCCGCCCCAGTCTCTTTATGATCCATCAGCGGGTCGGGGCGGTGCACCAGAAGCAGGTCGATATGGTCGATCGCCATATCGCGCAAAGAGGCCTCAACGCTCGAATTGATATGCGCGGCAGAGGTATCGTAATGCTTGACGTGAGCCCCTGAATGGCGGCCAACCGGGGCCACGATATCGCATTTGGTCACGATTTCCATTTTATCGCGCAGATGTGGCGCAGCCCGCAAGGCAGCGCCCAGCAAAGCCTCGGCAGTATAGCCGCCATAGATATCGGCCTGATCAAAGCTGGTGATGCCTTGCGCAAGGCACGCCTCGACCTTGGCTTGCACATGTTTTGCACTGGTGTCGGCATCATCGCCCAGCCGCCACATGCCATAGACCAGCCGCGACAGCTCGATAGAGCCAAGTTTAATCCGTTCCATCAGCGCCGTTCTCCAATTCCAAGGGGGGTGGCCGGGGTGCTGCTTGGCACCCGACCATAGGCATGTGGCAATGAGCAGGTTTGAAGCTGCGGCAAAACCTTGGTGCCAAAGTGATCACATTCATCCAGATGCGGATAGCCCGAGAAGATGAAGGCACGAATACCCATTTTCTGATAGGCTTCGATTTCCGACAGGACCTGATCCGTCGAGCCAACCAGCGCCGCCCCGCAGCCAGAGCGCGCGCGGCCGATGCCTGTCCACATATGTGGTTCGATATAGCCGAATTGGTCGGCCAATTCGCGGGCGCGGGCTTGGTGCGACACCCCAAGCGAGATGCTGTCATGGGCGCGGTCGCGGATCAGTTTGCCATATTCATCATCCAGCTTGCTGGCGATATATTCGGCATATTCCTTGGCCTCGGCCTGCGTGTCGCGCACGATCATATGCACGCGCAGCCCGTAATCCAGCGTACGGCCATGGGCCTCGGCGCGGGCGTGGACGGCCTTCATGCGCTCAGCCAGCGTTTCGCGGACCTCGGGCCACATCAGGTAAACGTCGCATTGCGCGCCGCAAAGTTCCAATGCGTCGGGGGAATAGCCCCCGAAATACAGCAGCGGGCCGCCATTTTGCTGGTAGGGCTTGGCCGGATCGGCAGAGACTTTGCTGATCTTGTAGATCTCGCCATCATATTCAATGTGGTCCTGCGTCCATGCTTGCCGGAGAATTTCGACGACTTCATGGCTGCGCTTGTAGCGGAATTTGCTTTCCGCCACCTCTCCCGGAAAATCCGAGGAAATGACATTCAGCGTGAGCCGCCCCTTGAGCATGTGGTCCAATGTGGCCACGGTGCGCGCCAGCATCACAGGCTGAATTTCGCCGCAGCGGATGGCCGCCAGGTAATTGATGCTTTCAGTGATCGGTGCGCAACCCGCAACGAAAGACAAGGTGTCCTGCCCCACCTGATAGGAGGACGGGCAGAGGATATTGCGAAAACCATGCTGTTCGGCGCGCTTGACGATGCCCGAGCAATGCTCCCAAGAAGAGCGCAAAGCCCCGTCAGGCTGGCCCAAAAACTGGTAATCATCAGAGCATAGCGCGGCGAACCAGCTGACCTCTGCGGCGTTCAGATCGGGGGAAGTGATAGGAACGACGGTCATTGATTCTCTCTCCCTGAGATTCAGCTTTTCACTTGCGTATCACCCGGATTGATGTAGATCAATACTGTATCAATTATTTCGGACCCGATGATGCCAACCCCCGGCTCCCTTCCGTTGTTTCTACAAATCAGCGAATTGCTGATCCGTGACATTGCGGCTGGACGGCTGATTGATGGCGAGAAACTACCGCCTGAGCGGGAGATGGCGGCACAGATGGGCATAGCAGTGGGAACCCTGCGACAGGCCCTGAAAGAGCTGGTGAACAAGGGGATGCTGGTGCGCGTCCAGGGCTCTGGCAACTACATCCGCGCGGTGAACGATCCCGCCTCTGTCTATGCCTTGCTGCGATTGGAATTGGTGGAAGGGGGTGGCTTGCCCACCGCCAAGGTGCTGTCGGTTGACCGCTGCATGAAAGACCCCGCGCTTCCTGCTTTTGGCGACTGCGCAGAGGGGTTTCGCATACGCCGCCTCCGGTCCCTCTCTGGCAAAATCGCCGCTGTCGAGGAAATCTGGCTGGATGGCACCTACGCACAGTCGATCGCGCAAAGTGACCTTTCGGAATCTCTGTACCTTTTCTACCGCGAGAAGCTGGGCCTGTGGATTGCGCGGGCCGAGGACCGTGTGGGGCTGGGCCATTGCCCGGATTGGGCGCCGCAAGAGTTTCCGCATCCGCCAGGCACCGCTTTGCCCAAGATCACCCGCGTCAGTTGGGGGCAGGATGCCCGCCGGGCCGAGGCCTCCTGGACGTGGTACGACCCTAACGTCGCGCAATATGTGGCGCGCTTGAAGTGAGATCCGACGCAAGACCCGCGTCATTCATAAGGAAAGTAAAATGAAAACGGTTCGGTATGGCATCATCGGTTGTGGCATGATGGGCCAAGAGCATTTGCGCAACATCGCCTTGTTGCCGCAAGCCGAGGTGGTGGCGATCTTTGAACCCGATGCCGCGATGCGCGCGAAAGCCGCCGAATTCGCACCGGGGGCGCAGATGGTCGGTTCGGTCGCCGAGGTGCTGGCGGTCGAGGCGGTGAATTGCCTGATGATCGTTTCCCCGAATTTCATGCACCTGACGCAGTTGGAAGAGATCGCAGCCATTCGCCCCCTGCCTGTGTTGTGCGAGAAGCCTTTGTTCACCGATCCCGCCGATGCGCCACGCCTTGCCGCCTTGCGCAGTGCCTATCCTGCGCCGATCTGGGTGGCGATGGAATACCGCTATATGCCTCCCGTCGCCCATCTGATCGCACAGGCCGAGGCAGCCACGGGCGGCATCAAGATGCTGACCATCCGCGAGCACCGCTTTCCCTTTCTGGAAAAGGTCGGCGACTGGAACCGCTTCAACCGCAATTCCGGCGGGACGCTGGTGGAAAAATGCTGCCATTTCTTTGACCTGATGCGCCATATCGCGGGCTGTGATCCGGTACGTGTCATGGCAAGCGGCGGGCAGGCGGTGAACCATGTGGATGAGGTCTATAACGGCGAGACCCCGGATATCTGGGACAACGCCTATGTGATCGTCGATTTCGAAAACGGGATGCGGGCGATGCTGGAGCTGTGCATGTTCGCCGAAGGCTCCCGCTATCAGGAAGAAATCAGTGCGGTTGGGCCGAAGGGCAAGATTGAGTGTCAGGTACCCGGACCGGGCCGTTTCTGGCCTGCGCATTTGGGCGCCGCCCCTGTGCCGCAAGTGGTGGTCTCACCGCGCCACCCGGCTGGCCCGCATGTGCTGGAAGTCCCTGTTGACCCCTCGCTTCTGGCGGCGGGCGACCATAACGGCTCCACCTTCTACCAACATCGCGGCTTTGCCGATGTGGTGGCCAAAGGCGATACGCCAGAGGTCGGGCTGGAGGATGGCTGGTGGGCGGTCGCGATGGGCATTGCGGCCCAAATCTCGGCCGCAGAAGGGCGCGTGATTGGCGCAGAAGAACTGCGCAGCCTTGCCCCTCGATAAGCGGCAAGGGTTTTGAATTACGGGCGGCGCAGGGTCATCCCCGCGCCGCCCATTTTGTTATTTCACAATGGTTTCCGGCCCCATGATGGAGGTCGGTAACCATGTCGAGAGTATCGGCACATAGGTGATCAGGATCAGGAACACGAACAGAACCGCAAGGAATGGCAGTGCCGCGCGCACCACCCGCATGATCGGCATTCCTGCGACACCAGAGGTCACAAACAGATTCAAGCCGACAGGCGGGGTGATCATCCCGATTTCCATATTCACCACCATGATGATCCCAAGGTGGATAGGGTCCACCCCCAGCTCAATCGCGATGGGGAACACCAGAGGGGCGACGATCAGCAGCAGCCCCGAAGGCTCCATGAACTGCCCGCCGATCAGCAAGATCACGTTCACGATCACAAGGAACATGATCTTGCCCAGGCCCGCGCTGAGCAGGGCTTCGGTGATCTTTTGCGGAATTTGCTCATCGGTCAGGACGTGCTTCAGGATCAGCGCATTGGCAATAATGAACATCAGGGTGATGGTCAGCTTGCCGGCCTCGAACAAGGTGGCGCGTGTGTCGCGATGGAAAAAGGCGGTGACCAAGGCTTGCGGCTTTTGCCACAGCTTCTTGTTGCCGCCGTCTTCCTGCAACGGCCCCATGTCGCGGTAGATGAAGGTAGAGACGATAAACGCATAGACAGCGGCGACGGCGGCGGCCTCGGTCGGGGTGAAGATGCCGTTGGTGATACCGGGAACGCCGTAAAGGCCGACCATGATGATCACAATCAGCATCAGGCCCCAGAAGGCATCGCGGAAAGAGTCGAAAATCTCTCCCCACCCGAGCCAGGTGCCTTTGGGAAGGTTCTTGACGATAGCGATGCCAAGGATCGTGACCATCAGCATCAGGCCCGCAAGGATGCCAGGGATGACACCCGCAAGGAACATGCGGCCTACGGATACATCGGTCGCAGAGGCGTAAACCACCATCACGATGGACGGCGGGATCAGAATGCCCAAAGTGCCCGCGTTACAGATCACACCTGCGGCGAAATCCTTGGAGTAGCCCACCTGCCGCATCGCCGCGATAACGATGGAGCCGATGGCAACCACTGTTGCGGGCGATGAACCGGACAGCGCTGCAAAAAGCATACAGGCAAACACGCCCGCGATTGCCAATCCCCCCGGCAAATGCCCGACACAAGCGATGGCAAAGCGGATGATACGTTTCGCTACCCCCCCTGTGGACATGAAAGAGGACGCAAGGACAAAGAACGGAATCGCCAGCAGCGTCGCATGGCCCTCCATCGCCTGATAAAGCGTCTGCGCGATTGAGGCGAGCGATGTGTCCGAGAACCAGAGCAGGAACAGGATAGAGCTGAGGCCGAGCGAAACCGCGATTGGTACGCCGATCAGCATGAAGCCGACGACCATGACGAAGAGAAGTAAGATATCCATATATTAGTCCTCTGCGTTCATGTGGCGAACATCCTGAATCGCCTCTTCGGCCTCATGGCTGACGATAAGGGCGGTGCGCTTGCCCTGAACCAGTTCCCACGCTGCTTGCATGAAACGGAACAGCAGCAAGGCGCAGCCGAAGGGCAGCATGAAATAGGGAATGAAGCGCGGCAGCTTGCCGTATCTTTCGCCCTCGTTGAAGGTGCCCTCGATGAAGCGCAGCCACTCGGGCATCGGGATGGTTTCCGTCTCATACCAACCCTGATCGCGGGTCTTGATGAAACCTTCAGGGAACCAACGCCCCCCGGTCTGCTGGAAGCCGCCAAACGGTGCCCAGTAATCCCACGCGCCTTTCATCAACAGAAACGCATAGACCAGACACAGAGTCACCGCGACAAGTGACATGACGCGGCGGGTCTTGTTGGGAAGCATGGTGATGATCGCATCCACACCCAGATGTGCAGTGACCTTGACGGCATAGGACATGCCGAAAAGAACCAGCCACGCGAAAAGGGACAGGGTGACTTCAAACCCCCAGAACAGGGAACTGTTGAACACATAGCGCAAGACGACGTTAATGAATGTCAAAAGCGTCATCAGCCCAAGGATCACGGCGATTGCGGTTTCTTCGAATGAATTGATGGCTCGGCCCAAAGCCGTTGTCGGCGCGTAATGTGCGCTCATCTCCTGCCCCCTCCCCGCGGGAATAAGATGTGGCGCGCAAGGTTTTCCCGCGCGCCACGTTTCGGCTTAGTGCTTGGCGTTGATCGCCTGTGCGGCGTCAATGTTTTCTTGGCCAACGCCGTCAACGAATTTCGCCCAGACCGGCTTCATCGCATCAACCCAGGCCTGGTTCTGCTCGGGCGTCAGCGTGCGGATTTCGCCGCCTGCGTCGATGATCGCCTGACGGGCAGCCAGGTCAACCTCGTTCACGGCGGCATTCCGCTCTACCGTGACCTCATTGAGGATGGTCAGCATCTGGTCGCGCACATCGGCATCAAGGCTGTCCAGCCAATCCACCGAGGCGACAACCATATAGTCGATCAGACCGTGGTTTGTTTCAGTCGTGCCATCCTGCACTTCATAGAACTTCTGGCCGCGAATGTTGGACCAGGTGTTTTCCTGACCGTCCACAACTTTTGTCTGCAAAGCGCCATACACTTCCGAGAAGGCCATCGGCTGCGCGGATGCGCCCAGCGCTTCCATCTGCGCCACGATCACGTCCGACGGCTGCACCCGGAACTTCAGGCCTGCCGCATCGGTTGGCAGCAGAAGCGGCTTGTTGGCCGAAAACTGCTTCATGCCATTGTGCCAGAATTCCAGACCTTGCAAGCCGCGGCGAGTCATCGACCCTTTCATCGCCGCACCGGTTTCGGAGTTCTGGAACTCATCCACCGCGTTGATGTTCTTGAACATGAAAGGCAGATCGAAAATCTGGAAAACCTTGGTAAAGGCTTCGAATTTCGACAGCGACGGCGCAGCAAGCTGCACATCGCCTTGCAGCATCGCTTCCAACACCTGATCATCATCATAGAGGGTGGAGTTCGGGAACACCTCGACACAGGCCTTGCCGTTCATTTCAGTGTTCACACGCTCTGCAAACAGGTTGGCCGCGATGCCTTTGGGGTGGTTGTCGGCATTGGTCACATGCGCAAACTTGATTCTGACCTCACCGTCCTCGCAGGACGCATTCGCCACGGTCGCCGTGGTGGTCAGCGCCAGTGCCGCGACTGTAAGTGTGAGTTTTGCAAATTTCATTCTTCTCTCCCTGATTTATCCCGGTCCTGATGACCGTTAGATCCTTTAGCTTAAGGTCTATAAGCCGCTTGTCACGATGGATATGTTTTTGGCGGGCGCGCATGATTGAATGGCCGCACAAGCAGCCTTGCCGGATGTTCCAGCATATCCAACAGCGTTTTCACCATATCCCTCCCTCTGACCTGCCCCAATGGTGGTGGCGCAGATGCGTTCGCAATATGCGACGATATCCGCCGTCGACAAAAACCTTTTTGCGAATCCGCGGAAATTAGCAGGCAACGGCCCGCCAAAACCATGGCGGCAATTTGCCAGACCTCAATTCTGAAAGGGGTGTGATTCACGGCCAAACCCCATCACATGCGGTAATTTCGCATCAATGCAGCTTGTTGAAGGTTTTTGCCGCACCAAATCGTCAATTCTTGCGCCAAAATGCAGATTCCTCCCCTGAATAGCCATGTAGACTCCTCTCACCACAAGGAGAATGCCAATGGGACCGTTTCCACATAACGCTGCACGCGCTGAAATTACGCCAACTAACCCTGTTGGGACGGATGGTTTCGAATTCGTAGAATTCGCCCATCCAGAGCCGGAAGCCTTGGAGGCGCTGTTTACCCAGATGGGCTATATTCCCGTGGCCAAGCACAAAACCAAGCAGATCACGCTGTGGCGGCAGGGCGATATTACCTATGTCATCAATGCCGAACCCGGCAGCCATGCGATGCGCTTTGTGGGCGAGCATGGCCCCTGCGCCCCGTCGATGGCGTGGCGGGTGGTGGATGCGCAGCACGCTTTTAACCATGCGGTTGCCAAAGGTGCCAAACCCTACACAGCGGGGGACCGCACGCTGGACGTGCCCGCGATTGTGGGGATTGGCGGGTCGATCCTCTATTTCATCGACCAATATGGCGACAAGGGCAGCGCCTATGATGCGGAGTTTGACTGGCTGGGCGACCATGATCCGAAGCCGGACGGGCTGGGGTTTTACTACCTCGACCACCTGACCCATAACGTCTATCGCGGGAATATGGATACATGGTGGGATTTTTACCGCGAGTTGTTCGGCTTTACCCAGATCCATTTCTTTGACATCGAAGGCAAGATGACCGGGCTTATCAGCCGCGCCATCACCAGCCCCTGCGGGAAAATCCGTATTCCGCTGAACGAATCCACCGATGACAAAAGCCAGATCGAAAGCTATCTGCGCAAGTATAAGGGCGAAGGTATCCAGCATATCGCGGTGGGCACCGAAAGCCTGTATGACGCGACCGACAAGCTGGCCGCCAATGGGTTGCAATTCATGCCCGGCCCGCCCGATGCCTATTACGAGATGTCACAGGCCCGCGTGAACGGCCATTCCGAGCCGCTGGACCGGATGAAACAGCA
>JBFHGI010000062.1:0-8451 GCA_041583175.1 Pseudorhodobacter sp.
GCGGTGGCGATATTGTCTTGCGGCCCGATCAGCAGGAGCAGGTCGCCCGGCTCGATCGGCAAGCGGCGTACGCGGTCGCGGATTTGGGTGCCGCGCCGCGATATGCCCAGAAGCGCCACACCATGCCGCCGCGCCAGCCGTAACCCAAGGGTGGACTGGCCGACAATCCGCGCATCCTCGGGCACGATTGCTTCGATCAGGGTGAGGGATTTCCCCATCAGCCCGCCATGCTTTTCAACGCCTGTCGTATCAAGGTCGGCCGCGCCCATCATGGCTTCGATCTGTTTCGGGTCGCCTTCCAGCACCAGAAAATCGCCTTTGCGAATTTCGCGGTTGCGCGAAAATCCCGGCAGGCGTTTGCCCGCGCGGACAAGGCCAAGGATGGTGACATCATTCTCGTCTGCCAAGGCATAGAGCTCGCCCACCGTTTGCCCGATGGCCTTGGAGTCCTCTTTCACGCGTGCTTCGGCCACATAGAGCCCGCCTTCCACATCCAGCACCTGCGCGTCGGGCCGGGAGGGGATCAGCCGCCAGCCGATCAGCGCGACATAGGCGATGCCTGCAATGGCGACGGCAAGGCCGACGGGGGCGAAATCAAACATGGTGAAAGGCGCCCCCAATGCGTCTTCGCGGTATTGGGCGACGACGATATTGGGGGGCGTGCCGATCAGGGTGATCATGCCGCCAAGGATGGTGCCGAAGGACAGCGGCATCAGCGACAGCGACACCGCGCGCTTGGCCTTGCGGGCGGCATCCATATCCAGTGACATCAGCAGGGCGAGGGCCGCCACGTTGTTGATCACCGCCGAAAGGGCTGCCCCCGCTACGGCCATGACGCTGATATGGACTGGCAGCGCGCGGTCGGCGCTGGTCACAAACCGCGCGATCAGTTCGACCGCGCCGGAGTTCATCAGGCCGCGTGAGACGATCAGAACCAAAGCGATGATGACGACAGCAGGATGGCCGAAGCCTTCGAAGGCTTGAGAAGGTTCGATCAGCCCCAATAGGACGGTAACGAGCAGCGCGACGAAGGCCACGAGATCATAGCGAAAGCGCCCCCAGATCAGCATGCCGAAGAGCACGACAAAAATGGCGAAAAGCAAGCCTTGTTCGGTGGTCATTCTGGGCGGCCCTTGCGTTGGTTAAGGTCTTTTCTGGTTTTGCGCATGGTGGGGCGGTGCGCCGCGCGGATCAACCGATAACTGCACCTCAGTCCAACGCGAAGGACGGCCAGAGGTTCCCCCGCGGGTGTCAGGCTTTGGCTTTCTCTTCTGCTTTGGCGCGGTTCCACAGCGCGTCCATTTCGGACAGATCGCTTTGGGGCGGGGTTTTGCCCTGTTCGGCCAGAAAATCCTCGATCCGCATGAAACGGCGCTGGAATTTCTGGTTGGCCCCGCGCAGGGCCTCTTCGGGGTCGATCTTCAGATGCCGCGCCAGATTGGCCATCACGAACATCAGATCGCCGAATTCCTCCACCTGCTCGGCATGGCTGAGGGTGTCGCGGGCTTCGACCAGTTCGCGGGATTCCTCGATGATCTTGTCCAGCACCTCTTCAGTCGAAGGCCAGTCAAACCCCACCCGCGCCGCCCGCTTTTGCAGCTTTACCGCGCGCATCAAGGCGGGCAGGCCAAGTGCCACACCATCCAGCACGCGGGCGGGGCCACGCTCGGCGGCTTTGATCCGCTCCCAATCGGCGGTTTGCTGATCGGCACTTTTGTCGCGGGACTCGTCACCAAAGACATGCGGGTGCCGCGCGATCATCTTTTCGGCAATCGCATCGGTGACGCTTTCAAAGCTGAAATGCCCTGATTCTGCACCCATTTGCGTGTGATAGACGGTTTGCAGCAGCAAATCGCCCAGCTCCCCTTCCAATTCGCCCCAAGCCCCGCGCTCTATCGCGTCGGCGACCTCATAAGCCTCCTCGATTGTATAGGGGGCGATGGTCGTGAAGGTCTGCTCGATATCCCACGGGCAGCCTCTTTCGGGGTCGCGCAGGCGGGCCATGATTTCCAGCAAACGCGGCAAGCCGCCATTCGGGTCAGCGATCAAGGCATCGCTTTGTGCGAGGGGGAGGGGGCGCGAAACAGGGGCCATTGCGGTTCCTTGCGAATTGCGGTCAGGTGGCGGTTCAATCTTGCCGTCTTAGGAGTAGACCATGCCCGTCCTGAATGCCATTGCCGGATATGCCGAGGAAATGACCGGTTGGCGGCGGCATCTGCACCAACACCCCGAGCTGCGCTTCGACTGCCATGAGACGGCAGGCTTCATCGCGGCGCGTCTGCGCGAATTCGGTGTGGATGAGCTGCATGAGGGCATTGCGACCAGCGGTATCGTTGCCATCATCAATGGGCAGGGTGACGGGCCGACTATTGGCTTGCGCGCTGATATGGACGCACTGCCGATCACCGAGGCGACAGGGGTGGAGTATGCCTCCGCCGTGCCGGGGAGAATGCATGCCTGTGGCCATGACGGCCATGTGACCATGCTTTTGGGCGCGGCGAAATACCTGTGCGAAACCCGTCGCTTTGCGGGTCGTGTCGCGCTGCTGTTCCAGCCCGCCGAAGAAGATGGCGGCGGCGGGGAGGTGATGGTGCAGGAAGGTGTGATGGATCGCTTTGACATTGCGCAGGTCTACGGCATCCATAATGCACCGGGTGTGCCCTTTGGCCATTTCACCACCACACCGGGGGCGCTGATGGCTTCGGTCGATACGGCCACGGTCACGGTGACGGGCAAGGGCGGCCATGGAGCGACGCCGCATGAATGTGTGGACCCGGTGGTGGCGATTGTCGGCATGGTGGCGGCGATCCAGACCATTATCCCGCGCAACACCTATGCGCTGGATGAGGTGGTGATCTCGGTCACGCAGATTCACACCGGATCGGCCAGCAATATCATCCCCGAGGATGGCTGGTTCTGCGCCACCATCCGTTGCTTTGATCCAGAAGTGCGGGCGCTGTTGAAAAAACGGTTCCACGAGATCGTGGAAGGGCATGCGATGGCTTACGGGGTGACGGCGACGGTGGATTATGATTGGGGCTATCCCGCCACCATCAACCATGCCGAACAGGCGGGGTTTGCCGCCGAAGTCGCGGCGGAAGTTTCTGGCGACGCGGCGGTGGAGCCCAATGGTCTGCGCGAAATGGGGTCGGAGGATTTCAGCTATATGCTGGAGGCCCGCCCCGGCGCCT
Source organism: Pseudorhodobacter sp. (assembly GCA_041583175.1). Taxonomy (GTDB): domain Bacteria; phylum Pseudomonadota; class Alphaproteobacteria; order Rhodobacterales; family Rhodobacteraceae; genus Pseudorhodobacter. The sequence goes on from JBFHGI010000062.1 coordinate 3,192, forward strand.
ATCTGTTCATGGGGATCGGGCCGGGCGCGGGCTTGCACCATCCGGCCTATAATTTCAACGATGAGGCCGCCCCCGTCGGGGCCAGCTTCTTCGCCCGTCTGGTGGAGCGCGCGCAGCCTTTGACCTGACGCTGCCGCCAGGATTTTCGCCCCGAAAATCCTGGCCCGGCCCAACCTTGAGGCGATGCTTGCAGGCCGAAGGCCTGCGGGCATCAACGAATGGCGGGAGCGGCCTCTTCCTGATGTCGCGAATCAGGTCAGGCAGGGCGCCTTGCCGCTTCGCCCCATGCATCGCGGTCGATCAACCTTTAGACCACCATATCTGGTTCACCGCATCCTTTGGTGTTTGCGGGCGGGTGGTCAGAATTTGATCAAAATGCTAGGATCACCTCGGATATACACCAGAGACGGAGCCTGACATGACCGCCGATTTCGCCGATAACGGACCAAGCCCACGCGATTTGTGGCAGATGGACCGGGATCATTCGCTGCATCCTTGGGCGAATTTCGGTCCGTTTGAAAAAGAAGGCTCATTGATCATGGCGCGGGGAGAGGGCTGCCATGTCTGGGATGCCGAAGGTCGACGCTATTTTGACGCCGTGGGCGGCATGTGGTGCACCAATATCGGGCTGGGCCGTGCGGAAATCGGGCAGACCATGGCCGATCAGGCGGTGCGGCTTGGCTTTGCCAACAGTTTTGTCGATATGGCCAATGGTCCTTCGGCCATGCTGGGCGCAAAGCTGGCAAGTCTCGCGCCCGGTGATCTGAACCGCGTGCATTTCACCACCGGCGGCTCCACCGCCGTGGATACCGCCTACCGGATGGTGCATTATTATCAGACCTGTATGGGGCGGCCTGCGAAAACCCAGGTGATCGCGCGCAATTATTCCTATCACGGCTCTACCTATATTTCCCAAAGCATTGGCAAACGCCCGGGCGACCGGGTGGAGCAGTTCCGCTATAAGGAAAGCGGTATCCACCACATCAGCGCCCCGAATTTCTACCGCGCGCCGGACGGTATGGATGAGGCCGCGTTCTGCGATCAACTGGTGGCAGAGTTTGAGGCCAAGATTGCAGAAGTGGGGGCCGAAAACATCGGGGGCTTCTTTGCCGAACCGATCCAGGCCTCGGGCGGGGTGATCGTGCCGCCCGAAGGCTACTTGCCCCGCATGGCCGCGATCTGCCGTCAGCATGACATCCTGTTTATCGCGGATGAGGTCGTCACCGCCTTTGGGCGTACCGGCCATTGGTTCGCCAGCCTTGATCAGTTCGGCATCCAGCCGGATATGATCACATGCGCCAAGGGGTTGACCTCTGGCTATATCCCGCTTGGCGCGCTGATTTTCTCGGACCGGATCTGGGCGGCGATGGCGGCAGATGGCGACCGTTGGTTTACCAGCGGATTCACCTATTCCGGGCATCCGGTCTCTTGTGCTGTGGCGCTGAAGAATATCGAGATCATGGAGCGCGAGGATTTGCTGGGCAACGCCACCCGCGTCGGCGGCTATTTCGAGCGCCGCATGGCCGAGATGAAGGCCCTGCCCATGGTGGGCGATGTGCGCGGGTCCAAGCTGATGGTTTGCGTGGAAAACGTGGCCGACAAGGCGCGCAAGACCCTGCTGCCGGAAGATCTGGACGTGGGCAAGCGTATCTCGGATGTGGCCGAGGGGCTGGGCCTGCTGGTGCGCCCGATGGGGCATTTGAACGTGATGTCACCGCCCTTGATTATCACAGAGGCGCAGGTGGATTTCGTGGCCGAGGTGTTGGAGAAATCCATCCGGCAGGTGGCCGATGGTCTGGTGCGGGAAGGTGTGGCCCTGTCGTAACGCATCGGCTTGACATGATCTGCGCAGACCCGTTTTCTGCGCGCTTCGGATAGGCGCGTCTCCGGCTTTCAAACGACGCTTGATATAAGGGGGCTGGCGATGGCGCTGGAAGATGCAAAGAACGAAGTGGATGGCGCGTTTACGCGGGCGGGATTGCGGGGGCTGGCGTTTGAAAATGCCTTTGCAGGGGCAACCTCTTTTCTGCGGCGCAAATACACCAAAGACCTGACGGGCGTTGATCTGGCGGTTACCGGCGTGCCGTTTGATCAGGCGGTGACGCATCGCACCGGCACCCGTTTTGGCCCCCGCGCCATTCGGGAGGCGAGTGCCTTGCAGCCGTTTGATCCGCCCTATGGCTGGCCTACGAACCCGCTGGAGGAGATGGCGATTGTCGATTACGGCGATGTTGCCTTTGATTACGCGCATACGCCCAGCTTTCCGGGCCTTCTGACCGACCATATCCGCAAAATCCTGCAAGCGGGGCCGGGTACCGTGACGCTGGGCGGTGACCATTTCATCACCTTGCCGATCCTGCGCGCCTATGCCGAGAAATTCGGCCCGATGTCGGTGATCCATTTCGATGCCCATTCCGACCTGTGGCAGGACGATGATATGGAGCGCATCGACCACGGCACATTTTTCTACAAGGCCGTGAAAACCGGAGTTATTGATCCGAAAACCTCGGTGCAGATCGGCATCCGCACCCATTGCGACGATTATCTAGGCGTTGAATATATCGACGCGCGCACGGTGCATGAAAAGGGCTGCGCTTATGCCGTGGCGCGGGCCAAGGAGATCGTGGGGCAAAACCCGACCTATGTGACCTTTGATATTGATTGTCTGGACCCGTCCGCCGCCCCCGGCACCGGCACGCCTGTTTGGGGTGGTTTGCAAACCTGGCAAGCTGCGGCCTGTCTGCGCGATCTGGCGGGGATCAACATGGTGGGCGGCGATATTGTCGAGGTTTCGCCCGCCTATGACACAACCGGGGCGACCGCGATTGCTGGCGCCCATGTCGCGCATGAGCTGATTTGCCTTTACCATTGGGCGCATCACAGAAAATGAAAGGGAAGATCATGGGCGTGACCCTTCTCGGTCTTTTTGCGTTGATTGTCGGCTTTGCTGCCTATGTGCGCTTTGCCCCCTCTGATCCGGCGCGCTGGCATCAAGATCCGGCAGAGGTACATGCATGGGAGGAGGGGGCCTCTTGGGGAGAGGTGGCCCCGCGTCCCGATGGTGCCGCCTTGCGCTTGCCGCCTGCGGAGGGGCTGTTGGCGCGGCTGGACGCGGTTGCCATGGCAACGCCACACACCACCCGGCTGGCGGGCAGCGTGGAAGAAGGGCGGATTACTTGGGTGACCCGATCCGCGCTTTGGGGCTTTCCGGATTATACCACCGCCGAACAGAAGGCGGATGGGGTCTATCTTGACGCACGGCTGCGGTTCGGGAAATCCGACTTGGGAGTTAATGCAAGACGATTGATCGTGTGGCGTGACAGCCTCTGAAATCTATCACTTCGGACCGGAGATTCGGCACGCGTCGGGCGAAAATTTTGTAACATTTCCTCAAAACGCCGTCCGAAGGGGCGGCGTTTTTCATTGCTCCAATGCGCTCATACGCCAAAAGCTGGGGATTTCCGTCTGTGCAAAAATGAACATGAAACGTTTTTCTCGTCATTTTCAGGGTTGATCACAGCCTGCGTGACTGCCTGAAACATAGGCAGACTGAAAACTCTGCCCCGAGACCCCACAAATAAGGGAAATCCGCATACCGGTATTTCCGTCGCTTAACCTATAGTGAAAACGTGAAAATTCCCGTGATCACCGGTGAGCATAGCGTGATTTGAAAACGCCGGTTCCGAGGTGCATCTATCAATCACCGAACAGCAACACTGTTTCGCAAAAACAAACATGAAAGAAGGAATACACAATGAACCGCATCATCCTCGCAGCCGTCCTTGGCCTTGCAACTGTTGGCACCGCTTCGGCCATGACCGGCACCACGCAGCTTTCGGCTGGCGTGAAATCGGAAGCAGAATTCATCCTGCCGGGTGTGTCTTTTGACAACCTGACCGCGACCCAAGCTGCCCGTATCGAAGGCGTTCTGACCGGCGGTAAAGACCTGCAGGCTTCGGAAGTCGAGCAGCTGCTGCAATCGGCAATCGCTGGCTAATTGCAGCCACGCTCCCTGCGCTGCACCCAAGACTTGACTATATTTTGAAAAGGAAAAAAACCATGAAAAACATCATCCTCGCAGCCGTCCTTGGCCTTGCAACCGTTGGCACCGCTTCGGCCATGACTGGCACCACGCAGCTTTCGGCTGGCGTGAAATCGCAAGCAGAATTCATCCTGCCGGGCGTGTCTTTTGACAATCTGACCGCGACCCAAGCTGCCCGTATCGAAGGCGTTCTGACCGGCGGCAAAGACCTGCAGGCTTCGGAAGTCGAGCAACTGCTGCAATCGGCAATCGCAAGCTAATGGCTGCCAAACGGGGCGTGTGACCGAGTAACACGCCCCCAAAGCACCAAATCCAAGGGGTCAGCGTTTCGCTGGCCCTTTCGCTTTGTTGTGCCGCGCGAAGCAATCGTTTATCTGGGGCGGGAATCCTTGGGGCGATGTGGCCCCTGACAACGCCGGGGGCGGATATGACGGGCAAAAACGGGCTGACCTATGCCGATGCAGGCGTGGATATTGATGCGGGTAACGCATTGGTGGAACGGATCAAACCAGCGGCGAAGCGGACCAGCCGCCCCGGCACCATGTCGGGGCTTGGCGGCTTTGGCGCTTTGTTCGATCTGAAAGCGGCCGGTTATAATGACCCGGTGCTCGTGGCCGCAACCGATGGGGTAGGCACCAAGCTGCGGATTGCGATTGATACCGGCAATGTCGATACGATTGGCGTCGATCTGGTGGCGATGTGCGTCAATGATTTGGTCTGCCAAGGGGCGGAGCCTTTGTTCTTCCTCGATTATTTCGCGACTGGCAAGCTGGAGCTGGATCAGGCCACGCGCATCATCAACGGCATTGCGGCGGGCTGCGAGGCTTCGGGCTGTGCTTTGATCGGTGGCGAGACGGCGGAAATGCCGGGCATGTATCACAAGGGTGATTTTGACCTTGCGGGTTTTGCCGTGGGCGCGATGGAACGTGGCGCGGCGCTGCCCGAGGGCGTGGTTGAGGGGGACGTGCTGTTGGGCTTGGCCTCGAACGGGGTGCATTCCAACGGCTATTCCTTCGTGCGCAAAGTGGTGGAGATGTCGGGGCTGAGCTGGACCTCGCCGAGCCCGTTCGGGGCGGGCGATCTGGGCCAAGGCTTGCTGGCGCCGACCCGGCTTTATGTGAAACAGGCGCTGGAGGCGGTGCGGGCCGGTGGCGTGCATGCTTTGGCGCATATCACGGGCGGTGGTTTGACCGAGAACCCGCCCCGCGTCATCCCTGA
>JBFHGI010000063.1:0-8449 GCA_041583175.1 Pseudorhodobacter sp.
CCGTCCGCCGCTGAGCACATAGAGGCCCGAGGCCGACACCCCGAGCGAGGCCCCCACCGCCGACGCCCGCCCGATCTGGACCGCCCGCGGTGACAGGCGGAAATCGGCCTCCACCTCGCCAAACAACAGCCCGGTGCCGTTCATCTGATCGAGCAAACCCACAACCGATATCGCGTTGACCAATTCGGCCAGGGCAGGCGCCTTGCGGATACGGATATTCTGCATCTTCAGATTGCCATCATAGGTGCCTTTCGCCCCCGTCGGGCGCAAGACCAGATCCATGCTGCCACCTTGGGCGTTGGGAAATATCTTGGCGGCCGAGAACACCGAGCCCGCATCCTCCGACAGGACCCGCACTGCCGTCCCATTGGCCGAAGGGCCAAGAGCCCCTTTGATAGGCGTTTGCCCGTTGACCCGCCCTGTGAAGTCCCCCGAAACGCCACCACTACCCGGCGTAAGGGTGCTACGGAACCCGGTCAGGCGCAGCCCGTCAGTGACCGTCAACTGATCCAGCACAACGGAAATCGGCGCACCCGCAGCGCTCCCCCGACCGCCGCGCTGCGCAGGCAAACCGCGCAAATCGACCCGCCCGCCGGTCAACGCGACCGCAGGTGACTGGCCTTTGCCCCGCCCCCGCAATTCGGCAGTTGCATCCAGCCATGACCCTAAGCGGACCGAGGAAAACCGCGCCACATCCAACCCGCCACCCGCGTTCAGGCTGATCGTGCCCGTCGCCTGCAATCCGGCGGCGTCCAAGGAGACCTGATCCACCCGCGCCGGTTTGGCCAAGGTGATATCCAGCGCCAAGCGTCCTGTACCGCGCCCCGGTTTCGACCAGCCAAGCTGCGGAATCGACATTTGCACCCCCGCAAGACCTGATCGCAATTCCAGCTTCGGGCTTTGTCCTTGCCGCAGCGCCACGTTGACATCTGCCAAGCCTTGCCCCGTCAGCAACCCATCCGGCAAAGCAACACCAAGATTGGCGGCGGCTTTTGCGCTCAGCTCTGCTGTACCGGCAATATCGGACTGTCCTTTGAACTCCGGCGCGAATTTCTTGCTGTAGATGGCGTCAAAGGGCACCGATTGCAGAGTGCCTTTGCCGCCAATCTCTAGCCCCTCACCAGTCACCCGCACCGCCAGCCTATCCGCCCGTATCTCGCGCCCCGGCACAAGCCGGTCTGATTGAAAGCCTGTAATCTGCCCGGTCACATCAAAATCAACATCCATGATCTTGTTGCCCTTTTTCAAGGGCAGCTTCAGTTCCGCGCTCGCCTCCACCTGCCCCTGCCCCAGATCGGTTGGCAGCTTGGCCTTGGTCATGAACTGGAACGGCGGTTCGTCCAGCAGTGACAGCGCGGGGGCGAGATCGCCCTTGGCCTTCACCGAGATTTCCGCGCGCGCCGGTTTTTCCGTCACATCCACAACCGAGAAAACCGACCCGGCTATATCAACCTCTCCGCCCGCCGGTGCCACAACCTGCCCGGCCTCCAGCACCATCTTATAGGATTTACCTTCAACCACCGCATAGCCGCGCCCGTTCTGGATGGGCGGCAGTGTTTTGAGAAAACGCACCCCGCCACCCGAAAAATCATAACCGAGCGAGAAGAACGGGTCTGCATCGGGACGCAGCCGAAATCCGGCCTGCACGTTGGATAGCAGCCCCTCATGCACGTTTTCCGACACCCAAAGCCGGGTTTTCCCGACAACACCTTCCGGCCAGAGCGCCAGCAAGCGGTCATGCCCGATCTGGTCGAGTTCCGCATTCAGCGCGACCGACCAGCCCCCTGCCTCCGCGTCGATCTGGCCAGAGGCTTGCAAGCGTTGATCTTGATGCTGAAGCGTGACCTGCCCGATATCAATGCCGAATGGTGCAAGGCGCACCCGGAAATCCAAGGCGCCTTGTTCAAAGATCACAGGTTCTTCCAACACCCCCTGCGGGTCGAGTTGCAGCGTCGCCACTTCGATCTGCGCCAAAACCTGCTTGGGCCGCCCTGTCGTCACCCCCGGCAAATAGGCATGCCCCGAGGCAGACAGCGTTACCTCGGGGCTGCGCACTGTCCATTCACTCACGTCCAGCCGTTCGCGCGCCGGATCAAAGCTGAAAAACAACGATGCGCCATCAAAGGCGACCGGTTCGGTTTGCGGCGTCGGTTGCAACGCCCCTTGGTCGATTGTCAGCGAGGCATCCAGCCCCGACAAGGCGCCCAATCGGTCCAACGTCGATGCGATCTGCCCCGAGATCGGCGCGTCCAGAACCTCCAGCCAAGCCAGGGGGGCGGCTTGCGCGGCAATATCGGCGGCGGCGACACGGTCAACCGTTACGGTCATGCGCGCGCTCGAATCTGCTTTGGCCGCGATCAGCGTCATCACCGCCTGTGCCCCCGTCGTCCGCCCCCCGCTGACCGAAACGCCCAGTTCCATCGCGAGTTCATCTTCCCGATTGGAAAGCTGCAAGCGCCCATCCCCCAAGTCCCATTGACCGTTCAGCATCCGGTCATCCACCGTCAGGGTCAGGGCCTGCGCCTCGATGGTGCGCAGATTGGCAAGGGCTGGCTGTTCAAACAGGGTCACGGCAGAGTTTATCAGCCCGCTCAGCCCTTCCACCGGTCGGGGCTGGATGCCCCGCGTCAGCGCAAGGTCAAAGCGACCATCCTCCAGCCGCCGCAACCCCATATTCGCCCCGATCACCCGCAGACTGCGCAGCCGGAGCTTGCCCTGCGCAATCGCTGCCGGGTCCAGTGCCACACGCATTTCCGGCACCGAGAGCAAAGAGGTGCCATCCGGTTGCAGGATGCGCACATCCTCCATCCGCAGGCGCGGCACCCAATCTTCATCGACGACAAAAACCGCGCCCCCCAAAGACAGCGCCGTACCCGGCCCCGCAATTTCCCCCACCACAGTATTGATGCGTGCCTCGGCCTCCACCACGGCCCAGACCGGCAAGCGGATCGGCTTACCGCTAAGCGCAAGCGCGGCAAAGAGCATGCCGAGGCTTAGGAAAATCACCGTCGGCATAAGCCAGAAACTGCCAAAGCGATGCCGTTTGGGCCGCCGTGCAAGCCGATGCGGTTTCGGGCGGGCGGCATCTTCTGGCGGATGTGGATGCGGGTTTGCGGGGCCGTTGAAGGCCGCCTCTGCCGCAAGGTAATCGGGACTATCCGGGTCTGTCAGATCAGGGGGCGGAACTGGAGGCAAAAGCACGAAACGCGGGCTGTGGCTGACCTCATCGGTCGTGACCGGTTCACTGGCCGCGTCCGGCACCTGCGGTTTCGCCGCTGTTTGATCCTTGGTTGGATCTGTCATCACACTCGACCTTCACACCGGCTTGCAAGGCTTGGCTTGGGATTGCCGAAACCGCAAGTTGCTTTACCTTTGCCTCAAAAGACTTAGACCATAACGCAGAAACTTCCCAGAAGGAGATCACAATGCCTGACACTGGCGATACCGCACCGGATTTCACCCTGCCCCGCGACGGTGGCAGTTCTGTCACCTTGTCAGCCCTGCGGCCCAACCGCGTGGTCGTTTACTTCTACCCCAAGGATGATACCAGCGGCTGCACCATCGAAGCCAAGGATTTCACCAGCCTCGCAGCAGATTTCGCAGCGGCGGGCGTCACGGTGATCGGCATTTCCAAAGACAGCGTCAAAGCGCATGACAAATTTGTCGCCAAACATGATCTGGGCATTATCCTCGCCTCGGATGAGGAAGGGACAACCTGTGAGGACTATGGTGTCTGGGGCGAGAAGCAGATGTATGGCAAGACCTATATGGGCATCGAGCGCGCCACTTTTCTGATTGGGGCAGACGGCAAGATCGCGCAGGTCTGGCGCAAGGTAAAAGCCAAAGGCCATGCCGAAGCGGTGCTGGATGTCGTGAAAGCGACGGCCTGAACCTATCGTATTAATAAAGGAAGCGTTGTGACAGCACAGACTTTGGCCGAAATGGCAGTAGAAGTCCTGACCACGGCTGATGGGCGCAAAAAAACCGCGTTGGGGCGGAAACATGCGGCAACATGGCTTGCGGCGCGCGACGCGGGCCAGCCGCTTGCGATCGGGCAGGCAAGCCCGCCGCTGCGCCCCGCCCGCCCGCCGACACCGGAACTTCTGTCGCCACGCGACATGCCACGTCGCAGGCCCGGATCACCTGCGGGGCGCATCGCGCTGTTGCACGCGGTGGCGCATATCGAACTCAATGCCGTGGATTTGCATTGGGATGTCATCGCCCGCTTTAGCCATGTGCCCATGCCATTGGGGTATTACGACGACTGGGTCCGCGCGGCAGATGATGAGGCAAAACACTTCAACCTGATGTGCGATTGTCTGGAGGCGCTGGGCAGCCATTATGGCGCATTGCCTGCCCATGAAGGCATGTGGCGCGCAGCCGAAGACACGGTGGACGATCTATTCGGACGCCTGGCTGTTGTACCAATGGTGCTAGAGGCACGCGGGTTGGATGTGACCCCCGGCATGATCGAGATCTTTGAAAGAGCCGGTGAAGCAGGCCCCGTTGACGCTCTCAGAACAATCTATGCCGAAGAAGTCAGCCATGTCGCCTATGGCTCCAAATGGTTCAACTGGTTGTGTGGGCGTGATGGCCTGGACCCTAAAGAAGCCTTTCACAGCCTTGTGCGGCGCTATTTTCACGGAGTTCTAAAGCCGCCCTTCAATGAAGAAAAACGCGCCGAAGCGGGGCTTCCGCCCGATTTTTACTGGCCCTTGACCACACGGGAAGATGCTGAAGAACCGGACGGAACGCTCTGATTTATCGGCGGTTTTCTGCCTGTTTTGCAACTCCGCTGCGTCGGATTGCCCGGAATGGGTCAAAAATCTTGCACCCTTGGTCCGGGCTTTGTATTGCTGCCCTTGGTGGCTCGGCCTGCTTTTGGGAAAGTGGGTGCCGCTAAGGGATCAACAAGACCGGAAACTGGCCAGTGCTTAAACGACTTTCCTATCGGATCAACGCCGTTGTGGGGCGCTATTTCCCCGAACAACGCCTGTTCTTGAAATCCGACACGGAAACCCGTTTCATCCGGCTTCAGCCCATGACCCAAGCCGTTGCGCTAACAGGCTCTGCGCTGTTTTTGGGCTGGACGATTCTGGCCACATCGATCCTGCTGATGGAATCCATTTCCGCTGGTTCTGGCCGGGATCAGGCGCAACGCCAACAGGCTTTGTATGAGGCACGGCTCAACGCGCTCTCCGCTGACCGCGACTTGCGGGCCGAAGAAGCCGCCCGCGCGCAAGAGCGTTTCAACCTTGCCCTGAAAGAAGTCAGCGACATGCAGGCCCGCCTCCTGGCCTCGGAAGATGGCCGCCGCGAGCTGGAAACCGGCGTGGACGTGATCCAAAGCACATTGCGCCGCACCATCAAGGAACGGGATGAAGCTCGGGCAGAAAAGGAAACGCTGACAGCCTCGCTGCAAGACCAGTCCGGCAGCACATTGGAAGGCCGCGCACGGGATTCGGCAACGACCGTCGAAATTCTGGCCGATGCTTTGGCTGGCACAGCCCAGCAGCGTGACAGCATGGCCGTGGTCGCTATGGCCGCCAAGGAAGAAACCGATGCCATCGCCGCCCAGAAACGGGCGCTGGAAACCAAGAACGATGTCATCTTTACGCAGCTGGAAGAGGCTGTGACCATCTCAATGGCCCCACTGGACAAGATGTTCCGCTCTGCCGGCATGTCGCCGGATGATCTGCTGAAATCGGTGCGGCGTGGCTATTCGGGTCAAGGTGGCCCGCTGACGCCCTTCTCGCTTTCCACCAAAGGCGAAACCCTGAGCAATGAAGAGATTCGCGCCAATGCCATCCTGCAAGGGCTGGACCGGATGAACCTCTATCGTCTGGCCGCCGCCAAATCGCCTTTTGCAATGCCGGTGAAATCGGCCTTCCGGTTCACCTCTGGCTTTGGCTACCGCCGGGACCCCAAAGGCGCAGGCACCCGGATGCATAACGGCACCGATTTCGCCGCCAGCACCGGGACACCGATTTATTCTACCGCTGACGGTGTTGTGACCTATGCCGGATGGAATTCCGGCTATGGTCGCCACGTCAAGGTCCAGCATGAGTTCGGGATTGAGACGAGTTACTCTCATATGTCGAATATCCGCGTGAAAGTTGGACAAAGGGTATCGCGTGGCGACCGTATCGGTGATATGGGAAGCTCAGGCCGGTCTACCGGCACTCATCTTCACTACGAGGTTCGGATCGGGGGCAAACCTGTTAACCCGATGACCTTTATCAAGGCAGCGACAGATGTTTTCTAAAAGCAAAATAAACGAACCCGGCTCCAAGGCCGAGGCAGATAAAACGACACCGCCAAGCAGCACGGCACGCAGTGGAATGGAGTTCACCTCCGCCCCGCCGAAAACCAAGGCCGCGGCCTCGGTTCTGTCGTCTGACCTGACGATCACAGGCAACCTGCGCACAACGGGCGATATTCAGGTTGAAGGCACTGTAGAAGGCGATATCCGCGCTCATTTGCTGACGGTTGGCGAAACGGCTACCATTCGCGGCGAAATCGTCGCTGATGACATTGTGGTCAATGGCCGCGTGATCGGCCGTGTGCGCGGTCTGAAAGTGCGCCTGACCTCTACCGCCCGCGTCGAAGGCGACATCATCCACAAGACGATCGCCATCGAATCCGGTGCGCATTTCGAAGGGTCTGTACAGCGTCAGGACGATCCGCTTGCAACAGGTCGTGCAAGCGCTGCGCCTGCCGCGGCACCCGCCGCCGCAGCCCCGACAGCAACCTTTACATCGTCGCAAAAGCCTAGCGCCGATAAGGAATGATCTTGCCGCTCAGGCAAGGTAAAGGGCGCCCCTCGGGCGCCCTTTTTCATTGGCCTATACAGTCAGGCCAAAGCGCGGCGATAAAGATGCCAGGTCGCATGACCCAAGACCGGCAACACAATAAACAGTCCCAAGAACCACATCGCCATGCCCAGAAACAGCAGCGCCGCAATGAACAGCCCCCAGACCAGCATCACGCGCGGATTGGTCAGCACCACGGACACGGATGTGATCATCGCCGTCACGAAGTCAATCTCGCGGTCCAACAGCAGTGGCAAGCTGACCACCGACAGTGAGAACAACACACCGGCAAAGCCTGCCCCGACGAGTGTACCCACCGCCAGCATCATCAACCCGTTGCCGGTCAGGAACACATCAAAAGAGGTGCTGATATTCGTCATGGCCTGAAGTCCCAGAAACAGGGCGAAAATCATATGGGCCAGAAAATTCCAGAACAGGAAAAACACCACGATCACAGCGGCAATCGACGGAATTTGCCTGTCTTTCTGACGGAAAATCACCCCAAGAATGGCGGACCAGCTTAGCGGTTCTGCCTCCTCCAACCTCCGGCTTACCTCATAAAGGCCACAGGCGATAAAGGGGCCGAGGATGGGGAAGCCCGCTGCGGCAGGCAATGTCCACCATATCTGTCCGGTCGCGGTCAGCGCGTAGACGATCAGCCATCCACCTGCCACATAGACAGCCGCGAAAAACAACCCGAACATCGGGGCTTTGCGGAAATCAGTCCAGCCGGCACTCAGGGCGGCGCGCAGATCCTGCATATCCAGAATCAGCACCTCCGGTTTTATCGGGCCCGCTTGGGCGTGTTGTGACATAGGCTCCTCCCTCTCCGGGGGAGCCTAACCGCAGTCGCACGCTTGCGAAAAGATGTAATTGCAATACCGGGATTACGCCCGCATCAATCGTCGAGATTGGCCTCGGCGCGGGATTTACCGGATACATCCATCGCCAGCGTCGCAGCCATGAACTTATCCAGATCGCCGTCCAGCACCCCTTGGCTGTCGGAGGTTTCAACGCCGGTGCGCAGATCCTTGACCATCTGATAGGGCTGCAAGACATAAGACCGGATCTGGTTGCCCCAGCCCGCATCGCCCTTGTTCTCATGCGCCGCGTTGATCGCCGCGTTGCGCTTGTCCAGTTCCATCTGATAGAGCCGCGAGCGCAGGGCGTTCATCGCGATCTCGCGGTTCTGGTGCTGCGATTTCATCGAGGACGTGACGACGATGTTGGTCGGCAAGTGAGTAATCCGCACCGCAGAGTCGGTGGTGTTGACGTGCTGCCCGCCTGCCCCGGATGAACGGTAGGTATCGATCCGGATATCCTTGTCCGGAATATCAATCTCGATATTGTCGTCCACCACCGGATAGACCCAAACCGAACTGAAAGACGTATGCCTGCGCGCCGCGCTGTCATAAGGGCTGATACGCACCAGACGATGTACACCAGATTCAGACTTCAACCACCCATAGGCATTGGGCCCCGAGATTTTATAGGCCGCGGATTTGATACCCGCTTCCTCACCATCCGACATGGATTGTAGCTCGACCTTATAACCCTTCTTCTCCGCCCAACGCACATACATACGCGCCAGCATCGAGGCCCAGTCACAGCTTTCCGTACCGCCCGCGCCTGCGTTC
>JBFHGI010000064.1:0-8434 GCA_041583175.1 Pseudorhodobacter sp.
CAGGCAGGTCGATGCCGATCTGGATCAGCCCGAAATAGATCAGGAACAGTTGCAGCAGCAGCGGCGTGCCCATGAACAAGAAGGCGAAGCCGCGCATTGGTAGCCGGATGATCCAATGGCCGTACAAGGCTGCCACCGCGAACACAATCCCGCCGAAAAACGATAGAAGCCCCGCGCCGATGGTGATGGCAACCGTCCAACCCATGCCTTGCAGAAGCACGCCGAAGTAGCTGGGCACCACTGTGAAATCAAGACCCACGCTGTGCCCCCCTCATGTGATCCGCGCCTTGCGATCCAGCCAGCTAATCCCTTGGCCGACCACATAGATAATGATCATGTAAAGCGCCCCGGACAGCAGGAACATCTCGAATGGCTTATAGGTGCTGCCGATATAGCGCTGCGCAGTATAGGTCAGTTCAACGACCGAAATCGCCGCGACCAGCGCCGTGCCCTTGATGAGCGCGTTGATGTTCACGCCCAAGGGCCGGATCATCATCCGCATCGCTTGCGGCAAGATCACTTTGCGCATGGTTTCCCAACGGCTCATTCCCAAGGTGCGCGCGGCTTCCGTCTGGCCCTTATCAACCGATTGGATCGCCCCGCGCATGGTTTCGGCCATATAGGCGCCGATATTGACACCAAGGCCAATCACACCCGCCTCAAACGCATCAAGCTGAATCCCGATCTGCGGCCCACCGAAATACAGGATAAACAGTTGGATCAACGCAGGCGTGCCACGAAAGATGCTGACATAGGTCGCCCCTATCGCGCGCAAGATCATGCTGCGCGACATCCGCGCCGCAGCACCCAGCGAACCGCAGATCAGGCCCAGAATCGTGGTCAGGATAGACAACTGAATCGTAACCCAAGCCGCCTCAAGGAAAAAAGGATAGACGCGCAGGATAAGCTCAAAATCCATGCACGCCCCCTAATGATGATCGGCGCGCGGCAAGATGGGCAGCGCCCGGATCTCTCGCACAAGGGCGGTGGTTTCTTCAATCGCCGCCGCCAGAAACCGCGCGCCATTCTCCGCCGTGGCCACAGTCGGGTCACCCATGGTGCCGTCTGGCGAGACAGCCGACCACCAGCGCATCAACATCGCGCCGCCGCCCTTGCCCGCCAAATCGAGATTGAAAAACTTGCTCTTCGGATCATGCACATTCTGCGTCGTGGCCTTCGACAGGTCCACCCGTTCAGGATGCAGGTGCATATACATCGCCGCTTCGAACTCCCCCGCATGGGCAATGCCGCCAATTTCAGACACCCGTATCTCATTGATCCGCGCCGACATCAGGTTCCAGTAACTTGCCGAGACGCAGATGATACCGGTATCGATCACCGTTTTCCTCGCCGCCAGATCCAGGACCGGATGATTGGACCCGTGCGAGTTCAAAAGCAAAATCCGACGGAACCCGTGATGCGCCAAGGATTTGCAAATATCGCAAACGAAGGCGATCAGCGTTTCGGGCTGGATCCAGATCACACCAGGGAAATCCTTGTGATGCTCGTTAAACCCGTAGGGTACGGCAGGCATCACAAACACCTCGTCCGGGGCCGCAGCCGCCACGCCATTTGCCACGGCCATACCCAGCACCGTATCGGTGTCCAAGGGCATATGCGGCCCGTGATCTTCTGTCGCCGATACGTTCAGAATAACAACGCGATCTTTGTCGGCATCGCGCACGTCTTCCCACGTCAAATGTCCGTAAGTCGTTGTCAAAACGGCCCCCAAATCAAAATGGCCCGCCTGTCCCTCGGCGGGCCAAACTTGCCAAGGATCAGCGAATATCGCCGCCAACCCATTCATTGGCAATTTCCAGATAGGTCCCGTCTTCCATCATCCCGTCCAATGCCGCCTTCATCGCCGCGGAGAGATCAGGATTGTTCTCACGAATTGCTATGCCTGCACCCACAGGTTCTGCCGAGGGGTCATCGATGACTGCGAGGTCATATTGTCCAGCCTTCATCGCCAGCATTACAGGAATGGAATCGTTTACAATTGCATCGACGCGGCCGTTGGTCAGTTCCAACAACAACTCCGGCAAGCCTTTATACGTGTTGATGTCGTAACCTTGATCCCGCGCCCATTGCTCATGGGTTTCGCCCAAGGTCACACCAACTTTCACATCTTTCAGCTGCTCCACCGTCGTCACATCGGAGCCGGCTTTTGTGAAGATCGCGCGCTTGGTGTTGTAATAGGGGCCAACGAAATCAATAACCTTGTCACGCTCTTCGGTGATCGACATCGAGCCTACGACCGCATCATATTTATTAGCGAGCAAACCGCCGATAATGCCATCCCAAGCGGTGGTAATGATCTCTACTTCCAGCCCCATGCGTTTCGCAATTTCGGTTCCAATCGCCGGGTCAAAACCGACCACTTCGTTCTTTTCATTTACAAAGTTGAAGGGTGGATATTGCCCGCTCATCGCGATTTTCAGCACCCCTCGCTCTTTGATTGCATCCAACTCATCCGCAAAGGCAACTGGCGCAAGCGCCGCGCCCACGGCCGCGACGCCGCCAGCCAACAGGGTGCGACGAAGGATGTTTCCGATCATGCTCATTTCTGTGTTTCTCCACGTTGTCTGAATTATTTTATTGGCCTCGAAATCGCTTAAATGACCGAGGCAATTCGGTACTCTTAAGTTGCAATGCAAAGCATCATAGCGCAAATAGATAATGAGAATGTCTTGAATAGATTGAATCTATGCTGAAGAAGTATGAACAACGCCTCCCCTGGCAACTGGATTGGAACTTGTTGCGCACCTTTATGGTGGTTGTGGACGAAGGCGGGATTACACCTGCGGCTAACTTTCTTGGGCTAAAACAGCCGACAATCTCAGCAGCTCTAAAACGGTTGGAAGACAGTTTTGGCCGCAAACTGGTGAACCGTTCCCCAAATCATTTCAGTGTTACGCCTTTGGGACAGGTGCTCTATGCCGAGGCACGGTCGGTCTTTGGTACGATCTCGCAACTGCCGAACTTGATGAGCGGAATGGACGATCAGGTCACTGGCCATATCAGCTTTGCAGTCGCCAGCCATGTTGTTTCCGAGCATCTCGACAACGTAATGGAGCAGTTCAATTCAGCGCATCCGCAAGCCACATTCTCGATCTCTACGCTGGATAGCGCGGAAGTTGTCGCCCATGTGCAGCAAAACCGCGTGACCTTGGGGATCTGTCTGCTGCAAGAACCGCCCCTAAGGCTGGAAACGCAGGTTCTCTATCGTGAATATTTTGGCTTCTATTGCGGCCCGCGCCACCGGCTATTCGGTCAAAAGGACATTGCCTTGTCCGAACTCAAGAACGAAAGCGCCGTTTCCTTTCAAACGGATGAGGCAAATGGACCGTTGTTTGCCGTAGCCGGGTTGCGGCAGAAGGCGGGCATGAAACCCGGCCTTAAAGGTATTTCGTCCAGCCTGCCCGAGGTGAGGCGAATGATCATTTCCAATATCGGCATTGGCGCGCTGCCTGTGCATGTGGCGCAACGTGACGTAAAGCAGGGTTTGCTCTGGCAACTGCCCCCTTACAGCGAGCTTCCGAAGATCGACATCTATCTTCTGACCAACCCTAAACGCACGATGAACCGGGCCGAAAGTGCTTTGCTCTCTATGTTGCAAAACACCTTGAACGCTATTTCTTTGGATGCGCGGACCTATCGGTAATGCTGCGCCTCAGGCAAGCGCTGTCGCGATGGCAACTGACAGTTTATCCGTCAATTCATCAATCTGCGCGTCGGTGATGATGAAGGGCGGCGCGAGCAGAACATGGTCGCCGCTTTGCCCGTCAATCGTGCCGGACATCGGGTAGCAGATGAGCCCTGCGCTGAACGCCGCTTTCTTGATTTTGGCCGCAAGACCCAAGGCCGGATTAAAAGGTGCTTTTGTCTCACGATCGGCCACCAATTCGACGCCGCGAAACAATCCGCGGCCGCGCAAATCGCCAACATGCGGGTGCTGGCCGAACCGGTCTTCCAGCGCCGCCGCAAGTTTGTCGCCTTGTGCGCGCACTTTTGGCAACAGGCCGCGACCCAGAATCGCATTCACCACGGCAAGCCCCCCCGCAGTTGCGACCGGGTGGCCGATATAGGTGTGACCGTGCTGGAAAAAGCCCGACCCCGCCGCGATAGCGTCGTAAATCCGGCCAGAGCAGAGCATCGCGCCAATCGGTTGATACCCGGCGCCCAAGCCTTTGGCGATGCAAGCAATATCCGGCGCCATCCCGTCCTGTTCACTGGCAAACAGGGTGCCGGTGCGCCCCATTCCACACATCACCTCATCCAGAATAAGCAAGACGCCATACTGGTCACAAATCTCCCGGATGCGGCGGAGATAGCCGGGGGCGGGCGGAAGGGCGCCCGCCGTGGCTCCAACAACCGGTTCGGCCATGAAGGCCATCACGGTTTCAGGGCCAAGGCGCAGAATTTCCTCCTCCAACGCATTGGCAGCGCGCAGTCCGTATTCCTCGGGCGTCTCGCCCTCGGCGCGCAGACGGTAGTCATAACAGGGGTCGATATGGCTGACATCCAGCAGTAGCGGCCCGAACTGCGCCCGGCGCCACTCATTACCCCCCGCCGACAAAGCGCCAATCGTATTGCCATGATAGCTTTGTTTGCGGGCAATCAGGCGGCTGCGCTCGGGCTGGCCGATCTCGACGAAATACTGCCGCGCGAGTTTGATCGCGGCTTCGGTCGCCTCTGACCCGCCAGAAACGAAATACACTTTCTCCAGCCCTGCGGGGGCGTTGGCAATCAAGACATCTGCCAGTGCTTCCGCTGGTTCCGATGTGAAGAAACCGGTATGGGCAAAGGCCAGTTGGTCCATCTGCGCCTTGATGGCTGCAGTCACCTCCACATCACCATGCCCGAGGCAGGACACCGCAGCCCCGCCAGAACCGTCCAGATAGCGTTTTCCGGTGCTGTCGATCAGATAACAGCCATCGCCCGCGACTGCCGTCGGTGGGTTGAGCTTGCTGTGACGCGGGAAGACGTGAGACATGGGCTGGCCTTTTTCGGTTTTAGTCGCGTGCAAGGCAGTCTAGTCGGATTTCAGGCGTGAAACTACCTGTTCCCGCGCCGCAAACCGTTCGGCGCTATCCGTTCTGCCGCAACACATGACCCGCCAGATAGAGCGAGCCACAAATCAACACCCGCGCCTTCGGTTCCCGCGCGACGATTGCGGACAGCGCCGCCTCGACCGACGTGGCCTCCGTCGCGGTGATCCCTGCCTTGCGCGCTGCGGCACATGTCTCGGCGGCAGATAGGGTTGCCGCCTCTCCGGGAATGGACACTGCCGACAGCGTTGTGACCTGCGGGGCCAGCGGGCGCATGTAGCCGCCAACGTCTTTGGTGTTCAGCATGCCGCAAATCAGATGCGTCGGGCGTTTGGACATTGCCGCCAGCGTCGCGGCGACAGCCTCGCCCCCGGCCGGATTATGCCCGCCATCCAGCCACAGCTCGGCTTTCGGGGCGGCATCCACCAAGGGGCCTTGTTTCAATCTTTGCATCCGTGCAGGCCAGAACGCGCGGGTCACTGCGGCCTCAGCCTCACCCTTGCCCAAGACGCGCAGCGCCATAAGGGCGGCCCCGGCGTTATGCACCTGATGCGGGCCGGGCAGGTTGGGCAGCGGAAGGTCAAGCAGGCCCTTCTCATCCTGAAACACCATGCGACCGCGATCTTCAAAGCAGTGCCACTGCTGCCCGTACACATGAAGCGGTGCACCTAGCCGAGCGGCCTTCGCCTCGATCACTTCCAACCCTTCCGGGGTTTGCGGGCCGACAACACATGGCACGCCGCGCTTGATGATCCCGGCCTTTTCGCCCGCGATTTCCGCCAGAGTATTCCCAAGATATTGCTGGTGGTCCAGCGATACGGGTGTGATGATCGTCAGCGCAGGCTTGTCCACGACATTGGTGGCATCCAAACGCCCCCCCAACCCGACCTCCAACAAAAGGTAATCTGCTGGAACCCGCGAAAACGCGAGGAATCCCGCGCAGGTCGTCGCCTCGAAAAACGTGATCGGGTCAGGGCCATTGGCGGTTATGCATTCGTCCAGAAGTCGCGAGAGCGCCTCTTCGCCAATCAACTCTCCGGCAAGACGGATCCGTTCGTGGAAACGTGCCAGATGCGGACTGGTATAGGCATGGACGCGCAGGCCTGCGGCTTCCAGCCCCGCGCGGATCATCGCTTGCGTGCTGCCTTTCCCATTGGTCCCCGCCAGATGGATGACTGGGGGCAGCTTACGTTCGGGGTGGCCCAAGGCTGCCAGCAAACGCGCCATCCGGTCCAAAGTCAGGTCAATGATCTTTGGATGCAGGGTCATCATCCGTTGGAGCAGCGCGTCAGAACTGCTGTTCGTCACTTTGGCGCTGCCTTGCTTTCAACTTTCGCCTCCGGTGCAGCCGCCGCCGGCTTGGCCGCCTTCACCTCTGGCGCGGGTTCAGGTGGGGGCAGGTCGCCACGCACGGCAGGGGGCAATTGCATCAGCATCCGCAAGACGGTCGCCAACTCATCCCGCAGATTCTTGCGATGAGTTACGCGGTCCAGCATCCCGTGATCCAGCAGGTATTCCGCGCGCTGGAAGCCTTCGGGAAGCTTCTCACGGATGGTTTGTTCAATCACGCGAGGGCCTGCAAAGCAGATAAGCGCATTCGGTTCGGCAATCTGTACATCGCCAAGCATGGCATAGGAGGCCGTGACGCCGCCGGTCGTCGGATGGGTCAGAACGACGATATAGGGCAGGCCTGCCTCTTTCAGCATTTCCACCGCCACAGTCGTGCGCGGCATTTGCATCAGGCTCAGGATGCCTTCTTGCATCCGCGCGCCCCCCGCTGCCGAAAACAGCACCAAAGGCCGCTTCAACTTCACCGCGCGTTCGGCGGCCGCCAGCAGCGCATTGCCGACATACATGCCCATAGAGCCGCCCATGAACGAGAAATCCTGCCCGACGGCGACGATGGGCGTGCGGGCCACTTCCCCCTCGGCCACCAGCATGGCGTCCTTTTCACCGCTGGCCTTCTGAGCCGCCTTCATGCGCTCGGGGTATTTCTTCTGGTCGCGGAATTGCAGCGGGTCCACCACCGGTTCCGGCACTTTCACCTCGGTGAAGATGCCACCGTCAAACAGCGCGGCAAAGCGTTCCCGCGGGGTAATCGCCATGTGATGATCGCAAGAGGTGCAAACGTTCAGATTGTCTTTCAATTCTCGGTGAAACAGCATCGTTCCGCATTCGGGGCATTTGGTCCACAGGTTTTCCGGCACCTCGCGGCGCGAAAACAGGGAATTGATGGTCGGACGGACGTAGTTGGTGATCCAGTTCATCTGTGCTTGGCCCTTCGGTCACTCTGCGTGCTGCCCAGATAAGCGCATAGGGGCGGAAATGCAAATGGGATGGCAGGGCTGGGCGGGCTTGAAAGATGAAAGCCGCAAAGGCAGACTGCCCGCCAATGCAAAATCATCGGGGCGCGCCGTGACAACCAGCCACAAAACCAAGCGCCGCGCCATCGTTTGCGCAATTACCGCAGATTACGGCTTTGCTTTGGGCAGTCTGATCGCCGGATTCAGGCGGCATAACGTCAGCTTCGATGGCTCTTTTGTGGTATTTCACGATGGGTTGAGCGCTGAAAACCAGTCCCGCTTGCGGCAGCTTTGGCCTGACATCGATTTTCGGCCTTATACGCAGGCCATTCTGTCAACGAGTTTTGGCGCGGATGTCGATCTTGGCACGGCGCTAGAGCTTTACAGCCCAATGATTTTCGCCAAGTTCGAGCTGCCCGACCTGCTGGCCGAGTATGAAAAATGCTTGTGGCTGGATGTGGATATGCTGATCCAAGGCGATCTGGCCGAAATCTGGGCGTTTGAAGCCTTGGCGTGGCGCCCCCTGCCCGACGGGGCCTTTGCGCGGCGGGCAGACGTGATGGCGACCTTTGCAGACCTGCGCGGCGATGGCAGCTACCCTTTGCTGAACGGCGGCGTGATTGGCATGGGCCAAGAGCTGCGCGGCCAGCTTACAACCCCAGATCTTTACGGCATGGCCGCGCAGCTCTTGGCTCAGACCGGGGCACATTCGGTCGATGAACTGGCGCTCTATTTCCTAGCAGCGTCACGCAGTTTGCCGCTGGATCTTCTGGACTTGCGCTTCAATCATCCTGTCGTTGCGCCGGGCGGGCGTGATGCCGCAATTGTCCATGCCATCGGGCCGGACAAGTTCTGGAATTCAACACCTTTACAGCTTGCCTATCCCGATTGGGAGCGGAACCTGGCAGAGTGGCGCGCTCTTGGTGGGGCAGGTTACGAAGGCCAATTACGGTTGGCCGATGTACAACCCGCAACACCGGAAGCGGCGCTGAAATCGGCCCGCAACCGCGAGTATTGGCTGGGCGTCTATGCCGGGCTGCGCAGCGGGCTTTCGCCACGGCTTCGCGTAGATTTGCGTAG
>JBFHGI010000065.1:0-8389 GCA_041583175.1 Pseudorhodobacter sp.
ACCCTCCACGGTCAAAACGCGCCCTGTGGCTTTGAAAAACTGCGCGGCGGCGACGGTGGCAACCTTTTCGGACGGGATCAGAAACACCAATCCCACCAGCACGACAACGAGCATCACAAGCCCCGACGCTATCCGAACAAACCACCGCATCACGATACCCCCACATCTTTTGCTTGAAAGCCTAAGCGCGCCGGATCGGTTCGGCAACTTTGAAAACAGGCCAGCACCACATCTCACGCGCAATATGATCCTTACCAAGCGGGGCGTGATCAAGAATGCGGGCGCCAATGATAGGGGCCAGCATGTACCAGCTTCCCGGAACCGCACACACAACCCTCGACAGCCGTGGGCAAAACGCTCTACCAAGGTGGGAGAAGAAAAGGTCGCACTAGTGCCCAACCACGTCTCCCCTCTGATCCTGTTTCGAAACCAGACGTTCCGCTCGCTCTGGGTTGCGTCTATGGCGTCTAACTTCGGGGGCCTTGTGCAGGCCGTGGGCGCGGCGTGGCTGATGACATCGCTCTCCTCCTCCACCAATATGGTGGCGCTGGTGCAAGGGTCGGTTGCCCTTCCAATTGTCATTTTCTCACTTGCTGCCGGTGTTTTCGCGGATAATTTCGACCGCCGCCGCGTCATGCTTATTGCGCAGGGCTTCATGTTCGTCGTGTCGGTCATCCTGACCGTGCTGGCCTTTGCGGGTTGGCTGTCACCTTGGCTGCTGCTGACCTTCACTTTTCTGATCGGCTGCGGCACTGCACTTCACAACCCGTCATGGCAGGCCACCATGGGCGATATCGTTTCACGCGAGGAATTGGCCTCGGCGGTGTCGCTGAATGCGATGGGCTTCAATATGATGCGCAGCATCGGCCCTGCTGCTGGTGGGGCGATTGTGGCGGTCGCGGGTGCTGCGGTTGCTTTTGCCGTGAACGCGCTCAGCTATGTGGCGATCATCCTTGCGCTTCTGAAATGGCAGTCGCCAAGCCGCGATACCCGCCTCCCCCGAGAGCCGATGGGCAGCGCCTTTGCCGCTGGTCTGCGCTATGTAGCGATGTCCCCCAACCTGTTGCGGGTAATCTTGCGGGGGTTCTTGTTCGGTCTGTCGGCGGTTGCACTTTTGGCCTTGCTGCCCATTGTGGTCCATGACGTTCTGGATGCGACCGCCTTCGTCTATGGCGTTTTGCTGGGCTGTTTTGGGTTCGGTGCCGTGGTGGGGGCATTGCTGAACGCTCGGCTTCGTGCCCGCTTCACGAATGAGACAATCGCAAGGGCTGCCTTTACCCTTTACGCCATCAGTTGCACGGTTCTGGCTTTCAGCACATTCACTGTCATCTCGGGGACGGCCCTAATCGTGACCGGCATCTGCTGGGTCCTGGCGATGTCGATGTTCAATGTTACCGTGCAGCTTTCAACCCCGCGTTGGGTCGTCGGCCGCGCGCTTGCACTGTACCAGACCGGTGCCTTTGGGGGCATGGCGGCAGGCAGTTTGATCTGGGGCATGCTGGCCGAAAACGCTGGGTCTGATGTGGCGTTGCTTGCGGCCTCGGTCATGTTGATCATCGGGGCGCTGGTAGGCTTGCCCTTGCCCTTGCCAGCATTCAGCGAGCTTAACCTAAACCCCGTGAACCGTTTCAAGGAACCCTCGACCCGCTTTGATCTGACCTATCGCAGCGGCCCTGTTCTGGTGATGGTGGATTACGAAATCGCGCAAGAGGATGTACCCCAGTTTCTGGCATTGATGAGCCAGAGGCGGCGGGTGCGTATTCGCGATGGCGCGCAACAATGGGCCTTGCTGCGCGATTTGCATGATCCCGACCATTGGAGCGAAAGCTATCATGTGCCGACCTGGGGCGAATATATCCGCCATAACGAGCGTCGCACCACCGCAGATGCAGCCCTGACAGACCAGTTGCGCGCCATCCATCGCGGGCCGGAACGGCCCAAGGTACACAGGATGATCGAACGACAGGCCGTTCCCGCACATGATGATATGCCGCAAAAGAAAGTAGTGGAGGAACCGCTCAAAGATCGTTGAGCGCCCAGATCGCAAGGCAACTGGCAAGGCCCACTGTGATGTTCATCACCAACCCTACTTTCAGGAAATCCAGAAACCGGTAGTTTCCGGCCGCATAGACCAGCGTATTGGTCTGGTATCCGACCGGCGTCGCAAAAGAGGCGGAGGCGGCCAGCATGATCGCGTAAACCAGCGGCTTTGCCTCTACCCCCAGCGTCGCGGCGAGGGTGATGGCAACAGGTGTCAGGATCACGGCCACAGCATTATTGGACACCACCTCTGTCAGGAAAGAGGTGAGTGCATAAATTGCGATCAGCAAGAGCAACGGCGAAACCGAGGCCAGCATAGGCTCCAGCGCCATCACCAGATCTTCGATCAGCCCGACGTTTTCCAAGGCACGTCCGACCGCAAGCATCGAGAAGATCAGCACCAGGATTGACCCGTCAATCGCGCCCCATGCGTCATCGGCCTCGATGCAGCGCGTCAGCAAAACGACGCCAACGCCGACAAGGGCAAGCGTGACAATCGGCGCCACATTGAAAATTGCCAGTCCGACCACCCCGAAGACGCATGCCAGCGCAATCGGGGCGCGTTTGCGGCGAAACGGTCGGGCAACGGCCTCGGTCGCGGCGATCAGACCATTTGCCTCGATCACCGCCGCGATAGAACCAGCAGGGCCTTCCAGCAGCAGGCGGTCGGCGGCCCGCAACCGCACATCGCTCAGCTCTGCCCCCGGGCTATGCCTGTGGCGAAAGACCCCCAGCAAGCGGACACCAAACCGTCCCGGCCATTCCAGCTCGCGTATCTTGCGACCCGCGCCGGAACGGTCAGGGGAAACCATCGCCTCGATCCGGATAACGGATTCCTCTTCCTCCGGCGCGGTGTCGCCGGAATGGCGTTTGTTCAAACCAACCAGAAACAGCGGGTTTTCCTCTAGGGTCAAGATCTCGGCGCGTGATGCGACCAGCACAATCCGGTCGCCGGCCTTCAGCGCCAAGCCCTTGTCCGGTGCCAAACGCGAAGCTCCGCGCAATACCGCCGCGATATGCGAGAAGGCGAGGCTGGATAAGTCGCCCAGCAGCATCGGACCGTCTGCTTCGCTACCCTCTTTCGGCGTAAAGCGAACCTCGGTCAGAAAACCGATATCGCCTGCCTCGATCGCGGCAGAAGCGGAGGCACGGCGCGGCAATAGCAGCGGCCCCAAGACCCAAAGTGTCAAACCTCCGGCCAGACAGGCAGCAAGCCCGTAGGGTGCAATTTCCAGAATACCCATCGGCGGCAGACCTTGCTTGCGCGACACCCCGTCAATCAGAAGGTTGGTCGATGTGCCAACGAGCGTCAGCGTGCCGCCCAGAATGGCCGCATAGGACAGCGGAATAAGCAAACGGGTGGAGGGCGCACCCAATGTCTCGGCGATTTTCACCACGACCGGGATCATAACAATCACCAAGGGCGTGTTATTCATCAAGCCGGATGCCACACAAATGCAAACCAGCAGCCCTGCAAAAGCAATCCAGCCATACCGACCTGCAAGGCCCACGAAAAACCCCGACATCGCCTCGATCACCCCTGTACGCACCAAAGCACCTGAGAGGATGAACATTGCAGCAATGGTAATCGGCGCGGGGTTGGAGAAAACCTCGAGCATTTCATCGGTTGTGATATAGCCCGCCAGCAGGAAGGCAATCGCCCCTGCGGCTGCCACCGCGGACGGGGGCAGCCGCTCCATCAGGAAACCCGCGAAAAGTGCGCCGAGGATGCACACCGAGATCACCGTGGACCCTTCGGCAAAAAACTCGTTGATCAAATCCATATCGGGCAGCCTTTGGCCGAAGCAGGGTGCCTGATGGGAAACCTTAGCCTGAAAACCTGAGACACCGCGAACTCTCTATCTATACCTCCAGTGCTCTGAAGGCTTTCAGGATCAACGCGGCGGGCAGGATTTGGCTCCGCGATACGACGCTTTTTTCTGTGGTCGTTTCAGCGATAGCGACAAGCGCATGGCGATCCGCCGAAGAGGCGGCCGCTGCTACGGAGCAGGCGCTTTCAGGCCGATCAAATCCGCCGCATCGATGCCGCGCTTTTTCGCGCTTTCAACAACCGCATTACGCAACTTTTGATTGCGTTTCAGAAGCCTGCGAAAGCGGGTCTCGTCCAAGACCAGCAAGGTCGAATGGCTGATCACCGTCGCCTGTGTCCGCCGTGTTTGACGGCTCAGCAGCGAGAGCTGACCGAACATCTCGCCACGGCCCAAGCGGAATTTCTGCCCGGCGGTTTCAAATTCTACCGCGCCAGATGCGATGAAACACACCTCGCGCGGGATATCTCCTTTGCGCATCAAGACCTCACCCGGCTGGACGTAGCGCGTGCGCAAGGCTTTGGCGAGTTGCTTGCGTCCGTCCTCGTCCATATCGGCAAACAGAGGGAATTGCCGCACCAGTTCGGATTTTTGCACCGCGAGATCAAGCGTTGGCCGCGTCTCGATCTGTCTGCGTTTGCCAGCAAGTTCCTGTTTTAGGGTGGTATGCAACTCCTTGCCGATGATGCCGTCCTCAAACAGGATATCATATTCCCGTTCTTCCAGCCGCAAGGAGGTGCGCCGCAAAAACCGCCGCTCGATTTCTTCGGCGTAACCGGGGTATTGCAGGCGCAACCCTTCCAGCGCGGCAAGTGTCTCATCCTCGCGCCGCTTCAAAAGCTCATGCAGCAAATCCGCCACCCTGCGGCTGTGAATACGGCGGATCTTGGCGTCGATATAGCCATGCAAATCGCGCAAAATCAGTCGCAGGTTCAGCAAAATCTCGAACCGGTCGGCTGTCAGGCTTGCCAACATGCCCGACAGGCGCATGCGGTTATGCAGCTTATTGGCGAGCCGGTACTGCCGACCTTGGGCAAGGCTCAGCCGGCCAGAGGCACGGTATTCCTCTCGCCCGCCGGCCCGTGTGCGTTCGATCAAGCGGTCAGCGTCCAGCAGCATCTGCTCGGCCAGACGGGTCGAGATCAACTGCTCGCGGAAGGCATCAAGGATCATATCCCGCTCTCGGCCTGCCAGGGCCACAAGGCCCAGCGTGATGCGGTCCTTGTCCGGAATGTCATCCGCCGCTTCCGCCTTTTCCATCGCGTCGTCCAGCCGTTCGGCAAAGCGTTTGGCTTCGGACCGAACGATTTCCTGCGTCAATTCATGGTTTTTGGCGGTTTCAGCCACTTCCTCACGCACATTTTGAAGCGCGACCGCAATCACCTGATTGGACAGAGCACGGTCAATCGGGGCCAGCTTATCCAGCCCCAGAAGCGATATGACCTTGCGCAGCGTGGTCCCCTGCACAAACAGCGTGAACAAGGTGAAGCCCGTTGCCAGAATACCCACCTCACGCTTCACATCGGCGGGAACGCGGAAGTTTTCCGAGACGGCCAGGGCCAGCGCCAGCGTGACAGCACCGCGCAATCCTCCCCACATGATCGCCATGCGATACGGGCGGTCCACCCTTGGCGACAGCCGGAACATCGTCAGCAAAGGCAGGATGATATAGAGCATGAACAGCCGTGCCACCGTGGCCGCGACAATAACAACCCCGATCAAGAACAGATCATATAGCCGCACATCGCCTAGCAGGCGGGGCACCAGCAGCGCGGCCAGAAGAAAGATCAGCGCCCCGGCCCAATGCGCCAGAATGTCCCAAACCTCACGCAGGTTGGTCCAGTTAACGGGCGACATGCGCCCCGGCCCCAGAAAGTTCAGCGTCATGCCCGCCATGACCACGGCAATCACGCCCGACACGCCAAGCATCTGATCCGCAACCAGATAGGTCACATAGGGCAGCGCCACGCTCAGCGAGATTTGCGCCAAAGGGTAGCGCCCCAGCCACGACAAGATACCAAGACTGACCCGCCCGAAAAACCAACCCGTGCCGATACCGCCAAAGATCAGGATCGGAAAGCCGACAAGCGCATCCTGCAGCGTGGGATTGGGCACACCTTGCATCACATAGGTCAGAAAGAACCCGAACAACGCAATCGCCGCGGCATCGTTCAAAAGGCTCTCGCCCTCGACAATCCGGGTCAACCGCAGGGGCGCCGCGATATTCCGAAAGATAGAGACAACGGCCGAAGGGTCCGTTGTTGCAACGATAGAGCCGAGCAACAAACAGGCGACCAGTGGCAGGGTCGTAAAGGGTTGCAGGGCAAGGCCGATGGCAAAGGTCGCCACCACCACGGCAACCACCGCCATTACCAGAATGGGCACCCAATCTTCGGCCATACGCCGCAGGTTCAAACCAAGCGACACCTGAAACAACAGCGTCGGCAGCAACACATACAAAAACACATTCGCGCGGATGCTGAATTCAAACCCGTCCACTGCCGATGCGGCACTGAACACCAACTGACCGTGCTGAACCAGATAAAGCGCACCCGTTCCGATCAGCGTGCCAAGAATTGCGAGCACCACAGTATAAGGTAGCCGCGACCAGTCGGCCAAAGGTTCACTCAGGCTGATTACAATAAAAAGCGCGGCAACTATGCCGACGAGGGAAATCACGTCCATACCTGTGCCATCCACCACGGCTGTGGTTCTATCGTCACTTTTCTCGGGAAAGCCATTCCTTATCGGGATCAACCCTGCATTCGTCAATCGCATCAACGATATCTTGAACGCAAGCCTTCTGCCGTTCCGTTGAATTCATCGCCGGGCATCAACAATAAGCCAATTGCCCTTTTTTTCAGGTTAGAGAGAATCCAGCCTAAGCCGACCAACCTTATCGCGCGAAAAGCTTGCCTAACGCGACAGGGCGGTTATTCAGGCCGCAAAAGCTCTGCGAATTCCGACATATCCATGCCGATTGACTTTGCGGCCCAGCGCTTGGGGTCGTCAAACTCAAATTGCAGGCGCAGTTTATAATCGGGCTTGGTGATATGGATCAGGCATTGCACAAAGGCGCCGTCACCGTTTTTGGACATTTCCTCTTTCAAGGCCCTGAACTTGCGGATCACATCGCCCGCTTCATCGGGAGTAGAGGCCTCAAAGCTGCCATCCGCAGGATAGCGATACCCCGTCATTTTGCGCGTCCCACCGTCCAGCGTCACGACAAAACCCAAGGCCTGCCAGTCATCGGACTGATAGGCCCGATCTTCGATGATCATCTTGCCGATTTCGCTTATCAATGCTGCCTGGGTTTCAGTGGTCATGTCTGTGTTCCTGTGCCTCTAGCTTTGCGCCATTGTCGCCTTGATATCCGCCGTTGACACACGGTCAAACGATTGGTTCCCGTCATTGTCAAAGCTGTGCGTTTCCTTATAGACCGATTTGCCGGACTTGGGATTGATAACCTCATATGAGATATCGATTTCGGCGGGACGGCTGCCGGAAAACTCCTTCAGCGCAACTTTCACCCGAACTTCACCGCCTGCCGCAATCCAGCCCGCAAACTCGTTTTCGAGTGTCTTATAGGCCCCGCGGTTGAAATTGGCATTCTGGGGAAACAGGTTTTCAAGGCCGCGATCGAGGCCGAACCGATGCCCGATCATATGGCCCGCATCGTCATCTGCCAGACCTCTGCCGCCGACCTCGCGTTGCGCCGCAAGCTCGGCGGCAGAGCGTTCGGCGTTGACGTGATATTCGCGAAGGGTCGCCGTGGCCTCTATCGTGCGTCCGCTGGCATCCTTGGTGAAGGCAATCTCGTTATCGCCATGGCCAACCGTGCTCATGGTTTTGCCCGCACCACCGGTATAGACCTTGAAGGCTTTGGTCACAGGATCATAGGTAAAGCGTTCGACTGTCCCATCACTGCGCCGCAAACTGGGCTCGCCGCCCGCGCCGCCAACCCAGTGATGCCCATCCGGCAAGTCATCGCCCGTGGGCCAGCCGAGCCCTTCGGCTTGCTTGTGCCCCTCACTCGGCGCGGCAACCCAGCCTTGCCCCATGGCGGCGGGATCTTGCAACCGTGCCATGTGAAATTCAGACGCTTCCGCCAGTTCCTGCTGGCGCAGCAACAGTGCCTCCCGCTCGCGCGGGGTCATCGCCGCGCCATCGCGGGCCAGCTTGTCAGCAACGAGACGGCTTTCAGCCCCGATCTTCTCGATCTCCAGCTTTGCTTCCCACCCCTGCGTGCCCGCCTTCGGATCTGGATGCGCCGCCAGAATCTCCTTCATCCGCGCCATCAACGACGACGATGCCTCAATCTGACGCCCGGCATTGGAATGCAGCGCCAAAAGCGCAGGGTCCACCGCACCGCCGCCTGTCTCAATCCGCACGTTGATGGGCTGGCCCGCAGCATCAAGATCATAAGCGGTACGGATTTGCCCTTCATGCATGTCCGGATGCGGCGTGACCGCGAAGGGAGAGCCGAATTCCGCCTGATTGCGCAAGCGCGTAAAGCTCAG
>JBFHGI010000066.1:0-8375 GCA_041583175.1 Pseudorhodobacter sp.
AGAGGCAAAATCGCCCGCTTCACCCGTGGCGATGTAGCCCAGATTGCCCCAGGTCCAGATACCTTCGGCCACAGCCGTGTGGTCAAGAAAACCGCGCGGCTTGTCCACACCATCGCCAGACACGAAAGAGGCCGCCTCCGCGCGCATGAACTTGTCGGCAATGCGCCCCGCAAGCCAGCCTTCCACGTCAAAGGCGCTGTCATCCAGCAGGCGCTGGCTGGCCTTCGGCATCGCCGACAGCTCATGCAGCGGGATCGAAATACGCTCAATCGACGGCGTGCCGGTTTCCACCTGCGGACCGCTTTCCGTGGCCCAGCCAGAGCCGACATCGGTATGGTCGATCAGCACGTCAAAGGACGTGGCCTCCACCTGCACCACATTCGCAATCGCGCGGATCGAGGAGGTGGATTTCAGGCTGGAACGAATGGTTTCCGCCGTCTGCGGGTCCACCAGATAGCCGCCTTCGGCATTGACCGAGGTGTTCAGCCCTTTGCCTTCCAGCACAAGGCCGCGCAGCCCGTCGTCATCGCCCGAACGCAGATAGGCGTCAAAAGCTTTCTTATGCGGCACGTCCAACTCGGCATGGGACGAAAGTGCCGGGCGGCCATAGGTCATGGATTTGCGATCAAGCATGGTCATACGTTCTTCCTGTTGTTGCAACGCTGTCTTCACTTCGGTCTGAAAGCCGCTGAATTCTTTCAAAAATCCGGCCATAGCGGATTTCACTTCCGCACCCGGATGTGGGGCCGTTCCATGGGCTGAGGGCATATCTTCCCCGGCCCGAGCCTTAACCTCGGTCATCATCATTTCCTCTCAAGGGTTCAGTCGTGAAAGCCGTCCTAGCGGGCGGCCAGTTCCCGGCGCGCATCTTCAAAGATCTGCGCCACACTGCGCCAGGTGTCGCCCAGCTCATCGGCCTTGGCCGCCACCCGCGCCTCCGGCAGCATCGGGAAGGTCACAAGCGACACTTCCCAAAGCTCCAGTTCCGACAAAAGCCGTTGGCCCTTGCCATCCTTTTCGGCCCGCAAGGTGCGATACCCGATGGAAAGCCCATCAATCGCCCCTGCGGCCAACAGGGCCGCTGCCTCGCGCCCCTTGTCTACATCGGTCAGAATGCGGCCCTTGACGTAAAGGCCCGCTGCATCCTCGCGCACCTCGTCCCAAACGCCGATGGGTTGCTGCGGGTCATGCTGCCACAGCATCTTCACCCGCCGCCCCGCGCCCGCCAAAGCCTTCAGGCTAATCGCATACGCCCCTTTCTGCACGACATCGCCACCCTGATCGCGCTTGCCAAACAGGCTGGCATAGCCTTCGATCACGCGCCCGTCCGTCACGATCAACCCTGCCTCCGGTGCATGATACTTGCGCTCCGGTGCGCCGTGATTATCCATATATCCCATTGCTCTACCTCATCGCCGCTTTCAGCACCGCCTCGGCCCCCTGCGCCAGCAGAAAGGCCGCAACCCCGTAAACGCCCAGCCACAGCCGTTTTTCCAAACGCTCCAGCGTGCTCTCTATCTGGCCGAGCCGGTATTCCAGCCCCGCCCAGCGTTCCTCTGCCACCCGCTCATTCGCGTCGATCCGCGCCTGTGCTGCATCGAAACTGTCGTATAAATAGCGCGAGCCGCTGGTCTCCTTGCCCCGCGTGCTCATTCATCCGCCGTCAAAGCGGGCAAGCCCAGAAGGGCCCGTTTCTCGGCACTGGTCAGGAAATCCGCCGCCCCCACCCGCGCCCATTGCTGGTCGCGCTCGGTGGCCAGCGCAGGCACCTGATCCAGATCGGGTTTCAACTCCACCTCCTCACCGGTAAAGCCAGACAACCAATGCGACAGGTTCGCCGTCACCTTCGTCACCAAAGGCAGCACCGTCAGCCGGAAAAAGGCGCGGTTCGCCTCCTGGTAATTGGCGTAAGTCGCATCACCGGGAATCCCCATAAGCATCGGCGGCACCCCGAAGGCAATCGCGATCTCCCGCGCCGCTGCTTCCTTGGTTTTCTGGAATTCCATATCCGACGGGCTGAACCCCATCGGCTTCCAGTCCAAACCACCCTCCAGCAGCATCGGCCGCCCCGCATTCCGTGCACCTTGGTGGTGCGAGGCCATCTCGTTCAGCAGCCGGTCATATTGGTCGTTGGAAAGCTGCGATTGCCCGTCCGCTCCCTTATAGACAATCGCGCCACTGGGACGGGCCGCATTGTCCAACAAGGCCTTGGACCAGTGTGAGGCCGCAACATGCACGTCCAGCGCCACCGCCGCCGCCTGCATCGGCGTAAAGCCGTAATGGTCATCCTGGGGGTGGAAATTGCGGATATGGCAAATCGGCGTCAACTCTCCGGTCATGTCGAACCGGTGCTTGCGGTTGCCCACGGTATAGTCATAGGCCACAGGCCAGCCATCCGCGCCGGGCACCAGGCTCATCCGGTCCGACCGCAGCACATGCAGCTCCGCCGGCAGAACCTCGGTCCCCTGCACCGCCTCCACATAGGCATTGCCCGACAGCAAAAGCTGGCCATAGAGCGCCTCCAGCAACTCTGCCCGCCCCTGCAACGGGTTGGGCCGCCGCACCAGCGTCAACAACGGGTGCACGTCAAACCGGCGTTCGCAGTCTTGCAGAACCAATGGCATCGCAGCGGAGGTTTCTGCAATCAGCTTGACCGCCCGAAACCCGATCGGGTTGCCCAGAAACCCCGTCTTGGTCAGGCTCACCACGTCGCGCGGGCTCCAGGCCACCCGGCCTGTGCTGGAATAGTTGATCACCGGCCCGCTGGCCGATGCCTTTTGCTCCGGCACCACAGCTTCACTGCGTTTCAGGAAATCGAAAACCATCTGGGTCAGCTCCTCTTTATCAGTCAGGCGCCGTTCCCGGCGATCTCGCTTCGGGCCTTGTCGCCCTTGGTTGATCTCTTTCTGAATGATTTGGTTTAAGGTTGGTTAAAGGGTGCGAACGGTGGGGCGTTGCCAGTTGGCCGAAGGATCAAGGATCAGATCCGTCAGCGCCCAAACCAGCGCATCGACGCGATCAGGGCTGCCCTTGCCTTGAAAGCCTGTGCTGGTCATCAGGCACATCTGGTCTTCCAAAGCGCCCAGATTGGGCAAATGCTGCACGCGCCCTTGTTCATAAAGGGCGGCCACCGGTTCGGCCCGCACCACCTTGCCCCGCGTCGCCCGCACGCCCCGATAGGCCACCAGCGGGTCAATCTGGCGCATGATGCTCTCCACCATATCCCCACCTTGGTTGACCTCCGCCACCACGCGATCGGCCTGATGGCGCAGCGAAGCCG
Source organism: Pseudorhodobacter sp. (assembly GCA_041583175.1). Classification (GTDB taxonomy): domain Bacteria; phylum Pseudomonadota; class Alphaproteobacteria; order Rhodobacterales; family Rhodobacteraceae; genus Pseudorhodobacter. The sequence goes on from JBFHGI010000066.1 coordinate 3,281, forward strand.
CAATCGCCGCCCGCGCCCAGGCATCGGGCGAGGCGGATTTGACGCTGGCATCCTCCAGCACATAGGCGCGCCAGGTTTGCGGCGGCCCTTCGGTCACCGCCCCCACCACCATGATCCCGCATTCATCCGATCCCGCATGGCCCGTGACAGGCGGGTCCACCGCCACCACGATCCGGCTCAGCGGCGGCACCACCTGCACACGCGTTGCCTCCAGCCGCACGAGTGACCACATCGCGCCCTCGGCCTCCTCCAGCAAGATACCGTCCAGCTCTTGCCGCCCCTGCGCCGTGCCGGCATAGCGCCGTTCGACTTCCTCAAGGAAAGACTTGGCCAGATTGGCACGGTTGGCCTGCGTGGGCGCATGGGTGCAAACGGTGGACGGGTTTTTCAGCACCGCCTTCAGCACCTCCACATTCTTCGGCGTCGTGGTCACCACCTGCTGCGGATGCTCCCCCAAACGCAGCGCGAATTGCAGCATGTCCCAGGTGCTCTGCGCATTGGGCCATTTCGCCAACTCGTCCACCCAAGCCGCATCGAATTGCGGCCCCCGCAGCTTTTCGGGATTATGCGCCGAAAAGACCGTTGCCGTCGCCCCGTTCGGCCAGACCAGCCGCTCGCGGCTCGCCTCCCATTTCGGACGCCGGTCGGGCGGAGAGCAGGCCAGAATCCCGCTGTCGCCAAAAATCATCACATCGCGCACCTGCGCCACAGTTTCACCGACCAAGGCCACCCGACTTGCCCGGCCGCAATCCTCAGGGCGCGCGCCCTCCACCTGCGCACGCACCCATTCAGCACCGGCGCGGGTTTTCCCCGCCCCGCGCCCCCCCATGATCACCCAGCTTTTCCATTGCCCCTCGGGCGGCAACTGATGCGGCAAGGCCCAGAACTCGAACATCCAAGGCAGGGCCAGCAACGCGTTGTCGCTAAGCCCCCCCAAGAACTCACCCGCCACTTCCGGCATCGCGGAGGCGAGCCAGCCTGCGCCCGATCTCATCGCGCGCAAAGTCGAGGTCGAGGATGCTATCCCCGATGACGTCACTTGTTTCTTTACGGACTCTGTCAAGTTTGTTCCTTTCATCCATTGCCAGTTGGAACGCCGCCTTCATGTCGCGCATGGCCTGCACGGCGGCTTTGGCTTCCACCGGATTATCAACCCGCGCCGCCCTCACAGCGCGGGCCAGCTCGATTGCGGCATCCCGAAAGATTTCTTCCGTTGTCGCCAGCAAATCCGCCAGCGGCTCGTCCCCAAAAAGGATGTTCATTTTCATTGTCTGCTGCACCCGCCTCTCATGCCTGTCCCGCACGAGAGAAATGAAAAAGCGGCACCCGAGGTCACCCCCGGGGCCGCTTGCCCATTTCTTCTAGCATGTCACAAGTGATACCGCAGACCGTGCGGAGAGTCAAGTTTTTCTGTTCAAAACCAAAGCTTTACCGGAACGCACCGTTAACGGATTGGTAAAGCACCGCCTCGGCTCAGTTCCCCTGAACGCCCGTTGCGCCCTCGGCGCCGCGCTCCGCTTCGATCGCGCGCCACTTGGCGACATTGGCGTTATGGTCCTCCAACGTCACCGCAAAGGCATGCCCACCCGTGCCATCCGCCACGAAAAAGATGAAGGGCGTATCATCGGGGTTCAGCGCGGCCTCGATGCTCAACCGGCCGGGATTGGCAATCGGGGTCGGCGGCAAACCATTGATGACATAGGTGTTGTAGGGCGTCTCGCGGCGCAGCTCCGACTGGCGCAAACCGCGGCCCAGAATGCCCTCGCCATTCGTCACCCCGTAAATCACCGTCGGGTCGGTTTGCAACTTCATGCCCTGCCGCAACCGGTTCACAAAGACGCTGGCCACCTGTTTGCGCTCTTCCGGAATGCCGGTTTCCTTTTCCACGATCGAGGCCATGATCAAAGCCTCTTCAGCACTCGCATAAGGCAGATCCGGCGCGCGCTCGGCCCAAAGCTGCGCCAGAATGGCGGTCTGCTTCTCCTGCATCGCCGTGATCAGCGCTGCGCGGTCCCCGCCACGCACTACCTCATAACTATCGGGCGCAAGGCTCCCTTCCGGCGGGCGCTCGGCAATGGTCCCATCCAGAAACTCCGCCCGACGCAGCATGTCCGCCACCTGCCACGAGGTCACCCCCTCGGCCAAGGTCACACGATAGCGCAGGTCTTTATCCTCCACCGCATCCAGATAATCCTGCGGCGCTGCATCCACGGTCGGATCAAAGGCCACCACTTCGACATAGCGATTGGTTGCCGCATCCAGTTCCCGCAAGATCACATCGGCCTTGGCAATCCCGATCCGGAAGTTCACCTCACGCCCGCAGGTCGATTGCCCACCTGCCGTGATAATCGTCAGCACATCCGCCATCGAGGCACCCGCCGGCACCAGATAGCTGCCGAATTTCAACCCGCGCCCTTGGCCCGAATAATCCGCCCCGATCCGGAAAATCCGTGCATCCGAAACCACACCCTGGCTTTCCAGATTGCGGCTCACCGATGACAGCGAAGCGCCGCGATCCACCTTGACACAAACCGCATCCGTCAATGGACCCGGCCCCGAATACTCCTGCCGCCCCCAGGCCAGCAAGCCGGAGGCAAAGACCAGAAGCACGATGAACAATGTCAGGGTGTTAGACGCAATCGCTCGCCACATTATCCGCGTACCTTGCCCATGATAAGGCTGGCGTTGGTGCCGCCAAAGCCAAAGGAGTTGGACAGCGCCACGTCGATCTTGCGCTTCACCGCCTTGTTCGGCGCAAGGTCCAGCTTCGGTGTCACGGCAGGATTATCGAGGTTGATGGTCGGCGGGGCCACTTGGTCCCGAATGGCCAGCACACAGAAAATCGCCTCCACCGCGCCCGCAGCCCCCAGCAAGTGCCCGATCGCCGATTTGGTCGAGGACATCGTCGCCCCTGCCGCCGCATCGCCCATCAACCGCTCTACCGCGCCCAATTCGATGGTGTCAGCCATCGTACTGGTGCCATGCGCGTTGATGTAGTCGATATCGGCAGGCGTCAGCCCCGCGCGCTTGATCGCCATCTCCATGCTGCGGTAGCCGCCATCACCATCCTCGCTTGGCGCGGTGATGTGATAGGCATCGCCCGACAGGCCATAGCCCAGCACTTCGGCATAAATCTTGGCCCCGCGCGCCTTGGCATGTTCGTATTCTTCCAACACGACGACACCCGCGCCTTCGCCCATCACGAAGCCGTCGCGATCCGCGTCATAGGGGCGGCTCGCTTTGGTGGGATCATCGGCGCGCTTGGTCGACAGCGCCTTGCAGGCGTTGAAACCCGCAATCCCGATTTCCGAGATCGGGCTCTCCGCGCCGCCTGCCACCATCACATCGGCGTCGCCAAAGGCGATCAACCGCGCCGCATCACCAATCGCATGCGCGCCCGTGGAACAGGCCGTAACAACCGCATGGTTCGGCCCCTTGAACCCGAAGCGAATCGAGACCTGCCCCGAAACAAGATTGATGAGCGCGCCGGGAATGAAGAACGGGCTCACCCGCTTGGCCCCACGTTCCTTGATCAGAACCGCCGTCTCGGCAATCGAGGTCAAGCCCCCGATGCCAGACCCGATCATCACACCGGTCCGGCATTTCTCTTCTTCGGTCGCAGGTTCCCAACCGGAATCCGTCACGGCCTGCATCGCAGCCGCCATCCCGTATAGGATGAAATCATCCACCTTGCGGCGGTCCTTCGGCTCCATCCAGTCATCGGGGTTGAAACTGCCGTCGCTGCCATCACCCAAGGGCACTTCGCAAGCATATTGCGTAATCACACCCGAAGGGTCAAACCGCGTGATCGGCCCGGCCCCTGATTGCCCTGCGATAAGCCGGGACCACGTCTCCTCGACCCCGCAAGCCAAAGGCGTAACCATCCCCAATCCTGTGACAACCACTCGACGCATCCGCGACCCCCGTCATTTATGTCAGACTTTGGGCACAGATACACGTCAACCCCTGCCCGCGCAACACAAGCCAACAGCCTTGGGCGGCCCATCGCCACGGCATTGCCCCGCATCGCGCCCTTCCGGAAATGAAAACGGCACCCGCAAAGGGGTGCCGCACTCAGATCTCTGTTGGTCCCGAAAACTCAGGCTGCCGAAGAGATGAACTTTACCGCGTCGCCAAAGGTCTGGATGGTTTCGGCAGCATCATCCGGAATCTCGATGCCGAACTCTTCTTCGAAAGCCATGACCAATTCAACGGTGTCAAGGCTATCCGCGCCCAGGTCGTCGATGAACGAGGCGTTTTCAACAACCTTGTCCTCTTCAACGCCCAGATGCTCGACGACGATCTTCTTTACGCGGTCAGCGATGTCGCTCATGTCATTTCCTCATGCAGTTACGGGAGGAGTCCCGATCTTTTGTCTCGTGCTCATTCGAGCGGCTCATCCCGAAGACTTCGGGAAACCGGGCCAACTTGCATCACCCCGGTCTTATCAGCGCCGCCTATAGCACAGTCTTGGGCGATGGCAAACGCTTTCACGTCAACGGATGTAGGAGCATTACAAGGCTCAAATCAAGTGCCCTGCTGCAAAACAGCCAAAAACCCTGTGGGCAAAACAGCCTTTCGCAGAATCACGGTTCATCCGCCCCGAACCTCCGTCAGAAATCGCCACAGGACGCAGGGTCTCAGAGCATCGCCATCCCGCCATTCACGTGCAATGTAGAGCCGGTCACATAGCCCGCCTCGCTGCTCGCCAGATACAGGCAAGCCGCCGCAATCTCGCTGGCCTCGCCCATCCGCCCCGCAGGCACCTGCGTCAGGATCTTGCTCTTCTGGTCATCCGTCAGCTTTTCGGTCATCGCCGTCGTGATAAATCCGGGTGCCACACAATTCACCGTAATCCCCCGGCTCGCCACCTCATAGGCCAGGGATTTCGACATCCCTACCATGCCCGCCTTGCTGGCGGCATAATTCGCCTGCCCCGAATTACCCGTCGCCCCCACAACCGAGGAGATATTCACAATCCGCCCCCAGCGCGCCTTCATCATCCCGCGCAACACGCCCCGGCACAGCCGGTAGGTCGAGGTCAGATTGACCTCCAGCACGCTGGCCCATTCCTCATCCGACATCCGCATGAACA
>JBFHGI010000067.1:0-8326 GCA_041583175.1 Pseudorhodobacter sp.
CGCCGCATCGTGAAATTGCTGGAGCAGGTGGAACAATTCGGCAATGTCCGCCCACCCGAGCGGCGCGCGGTGAATATCCATGACGCGCTGGACCGCGCGCGGCGCTCTGCCATGGTCGGGTTTGCCCGCGATATGGTTATCATTGAAGATTACGACCCCTCGCTGCCCGCCACCTTCGCGGACCCGGATCAGTTGATGCAGGTGTTTCTCAACCTCATCAAGAACGCGGCAGAGGCCTCTGGCCCTGATGGTGGCGTGATCCGGTTGCGCACTTTCTATGATTTGTCGCTGCGGCTGCGCCACAAGGATGGCTCCGGCAACCCTTTGGCCTTGCAGGTGGAAATCATTGATGACGGCCCGGGGCTTCCTCCCGAAATTGCCGCCAATGTGTTTGAAGCCTTTGTCTCGGGTCGTGAGAACGGCACCGGGCTCGGGCTGGCGCTGGTGTCCAAGATCATCTCGGATCATGACGGCTGGATTGCTGTCGATTCTGTTCCGGGACGCACTGTTTTCCGGGTGTCATTGCCTTTGGCACCCAAAGCTTCACTTCCTACAGGAGAATAACGAATGGACGGCACGGTTCTAGTCGCTGACGATGATCGCACGATCCGCACCGTTTTGACGCAGGCGCTGACACGCGCCGGCTGTAAGGTGCATGCGACCTCTAGCCTGACCACGCTGATGCGCTGGGTCGAGGAGGGGAAGGGCGATCTGGTGATATCAGATGTGATGATGCCCGATGGCAACGGGTTGGAAGCGCTGCCCGAAATCTCCAAACTGCGGCCCGGCCTGCCGGTGATCGTGATCTCGGCGCAAAACACCATCATGACGGCAATTCAGGCTGCCGAGGCCGAGGCTTATGACTATCTGCCAAAGCCTTTCGATCTGCCCGATCTCATGAAACGCTCTGCCCGTGCGCTGGATATCAAGCGCCGCGCCCCGCAGCGCCCCGCGACCGCCCCACGCGAAGTTGGCGACGACCTGCCGCTGGTGGGCCGCACCGCGATCATGCAGGCGTTGTACCGTCTGGTTGCGCGGGTCATGAACACCGATCTGGCCGTGCTTATTACAGGCGAGTCCGGCACCGGAAAGTCGCTGATTGCCCGCGCCATCCATGATTTCTCTGACCGTCGCAGCCAGCCGTTCGTCGTGGTGCAAGCGTCTGATCTTGCAGGAGTGGATGGCCCGTCAAACCTGTTGGCCCGTGCCAAGGGCGGCAGCCTGATCTTTGACGAGATTGCCGACTATGACGATGATGCCCAGGCCCGAATCGTGCGGATGCTGGATATGTTTGGCGACAACGCCCCGCGCGTAATGGCCACCTCGCAAACCGATCTTACCGCGCGGATGGAATCGGGCACCTTCCGGCAGGATCTCTTTTATCGTTTGGGCGGGGTGAGCATTCAGGTTCCGGCCTTGCGCGAACGGGTCGAAGACATCGAACTTCTGGCCGAGCATTTCCTTGCCCGTGGCGCGCGCGAGATTGGCACCCAGCGCAAACTGTCTGCCGAGGCGCGGGATCTGGTGCGCAACTACAGTTGGCCCGGAAACGTGCGTCAGTTGGAAAACGCAATTCGCCGGCTGCTTGTAACCTCTGCAGAGCCGGAAATCGCGCGCTCGGAAATCGAGATGATGCTCAGCAACCAACCCGCGATGGAGCCGTTGCGCGGTGGCGGTGAGGGTGAAAAGCTGTCGGCCTCGGTCGCGCGCCATCTTCGGCGGTATTTCGATCTGCATGGCGGTGCCTTGCCGCCCCCAGGTGTTTACGCACGGATTTTGCGCGAATTCGAGGCCCCCTTGATAGAAATTGCCTTGGATGCGACGGCCGGAAATCAGGCTAAATGTGCCGATTTGCTGGGCATCAACCGCAATACGTTGCGTAAGAAGATCACCGACTTGGAAATTCGCGTGACACGACGCCGCAAATTGATGTAAAACTGCCACAGGGGCGTGGCTTTCTGGAACAACGCAGAAAACCACGCGCATATATGGGCCAATTCGCAATTTGGCCCGCGATCTGTGGGGGTTATAGATTTGTCTGCTGCGATGCGAAGCAACACTTGGCTACGGCTTTCGCGTCTGCGCAGACAACGGCGCTTTCAGACCATCATGACATTTGTGCTGGTCACGCTTGGCCCGATTCTGGCCTTTGGGACCCTGATGGCGCTTGGCCCTTTCGATCAGGGGGCTACCTCGCCCATCTTGCGGCTGATCCTCTTGGCCGACCTTGTCTATGTGCTGGTCGTCGCGGCTTTGGTTATGGCGCGGGTGTCACGGATGGTGGCGGACCGGCGCAGCCAGTCGGCGGGGTCGCGGCTGCATTTGCGTCTTTCGGGGATCTTCGCGCTTTTGGCGCTGATTCCAACGGTTATTGTCGCCGTTTTTGCCGTGCTGACCTTCAACGTCGGTCTGGAAGGCTGGTTTTCCGAACGGGTGCGCGCCGTGGTTGGCAATTCACTGGCAGCGGCGCAGGCCTATGACGGAGAGCATCGCCAAGACCTGATCGAAGATGCCGAAAGCCTCTCTGCCTACCTGAATGTCGCCAAGCAAAGCACGTTTTTTCTGGCCGATGACCAGTTGCGCCCGATCCTGACCCAAGGGCAAGCGGCAGTTCAGCGCGGGTTGAAAGAGGCCTACCTGATCGACGGTTCTGGCGCGCTGAAAACGCGGGGCGAGCGATCGTATCTCTTTGATTTCGAGGAGTTGACGCCAGATCAGATCGCGCGGGCGCGGGCAGGGGAAACGGTCCTGATCGAAGATTGGCCGAACAATGAACTGCGCGCGCTTGTCTTTCTGAACGCCTATGTTGACCGCTTTCTCTATGTCTCGCGGGAGGTGGACGGCAATATTCTCAGCCTGCTGGATGATACCCGCGAAACCGTGGCGCTTTATCAGCAGTTGGAAGCAGAGCGCGGGCGCTTGCTGTTCGAATTCGGCCTGCTCTATCTGGGCTTCGCCGTTATCCTGATCTTGGCGGCGATCTGGCTTGGCCTTTGGCTGGCGGAACGTCTGTCGCGCCCAGTGGGGCGGCTTGCCGGGGCGGCGCAAAAGGTGGGCAGCGGCGATCTGGAGGTTCAGATTCCCGAAGAGGAAGGCGATGACGAGATTGCCATGATGGGCCGGCTGTTCAACCAGATGACGCGCCAATTGAAGGGGCAACGTGATGCTTTGGTGGCCAGCAACCGCGAAACCGAAGGGCGGCGGCGCTTGTTCGATAGCGTTTTATCCTCGGTGACGGCGGGCGTGATCGGGCTGGACGCCGATGCCCGCGTTGATTTCGTCAACCGCGCGGCAGAGCGTTTGCTGGACGTGAAGGGCAGTGCCGAGGGGCATGAAATCTCTTATATCGTTCCGGAGTTTGATAATCTTTTCCGTAAGTTGCGCGACGGACTTGGCGCATCGGTTCAAGAGGAGCTGCGGCTGACACGCAAAGGCCGGATGGAGAGCTTGCTGGTCCGGATGAGTGTCCGGCGCTCGGACACGGGTCTGTTGGAGGGCTATGTGGTTGCCTTTGATGATGTGACCGACCTTGTATCGGCGCAGCGAATGGCGGCATGGGGCGATGTGGCCCGCCGGATCGCACATGAAATCAAGAACCCGCTGACGCCCATCCAGCTTTCGGCCGAGCGCATCAAACGTAAATTCCGCCCCTTGGTTGGAGATCAGGCTGATGATCTGGATCAGTATTCGGATGTGATCATTCGGCAAACCAATGACCTGCGCCGCATCGTCGACGAGTTTTCCAAATTCGCGCGGATGCCGGAGCCGGTGCGGCGGGAGGAAGACCTGTGCAAGATTTTGCGTGATGCGGTTGTGTTGCAAGAGGCGGGGCAGCCAACTGTGCGCTTTGTCACGGATATTCCATCTGAGCCGATCCCGATGGAGCTTGACGCAACGATGATTTCGCAGGCTTTGACAAATCTTGTCAAGAATGGCGGAGAAGCTATTGAAACATATCTGGAAAAGAACGTAGGTGCTGTGATTGATCCGGAAATCCACATCAGTTTGACCCCGGAGGTCGAGGCCGTTGTTATCCGGATTTCGGATAACGGGATTGGGTTGCCGCCCGACCGCGCGCGGCTGTTCGAACCCTATGTGACGACGCGCGAAAAGGGCACGGGCCTTGGCCTGCCGATTGTGAAGAAGATTATCGAAGAGCATGGCGGCACGCTTGCGCTTCTGGATGCCGAAATTTTTGAAGGAAACACCCATGCCGGGGCAATGGCCGAGATCATCCTGCCGAGGGCAAAGGGCAAAAACGCAGGCCGCAAGGCCGAGGGGGAACGATGAGTAGCATTTTGATTGTCGATGATGAACGCGATATCCGCGAGTTGATCGGGGATATTCTGAAAGATGAGGGCTATTCCGTGCGTCTTGCCGGCAATTCGGATGATTGCATGGCCGAGATCGGGGCGGAAGCACCGGCACTGATGATCCTCGATATCTGGTTGAAGGACAGCCAGATGGACGGGATTGATATCCTTAAAACCGTGAAGCGTGACAATCCGGACGTGCCGGTGGTCATTATTTCGGGGCATGGCAATATCGAGATCGCGGTCGCGGCTATCAAGCAAGGGGCCTACGACTTTATCGAGAAGCCCTTCAATATCGATCAGTTGATGGTGGTTGTCAGCCGCGCGATGGAAACCAGCCGCCTGCGCCGCGAGAATACCGATCTGCGGCGGCGCGATGTGACGTCCTCGGATATGCTTGGATCAAGTACGGCGTTCAAGACACTGAAATCGCAGCTTGAAAAGGTCACCAAGTCCAATGGGCGCGTGATGCTGACCGGCCCCGCCGGGGCAGGCAAGGAGCTGGCCGCGCGCTTCATTCACAGCAATTCCAATCGGGCCTCGGCCCCGTTTGTCACCGTCACTTCGGCCACGATAGAGCCGGAGCGCATGGAAGAAGTGCTGTTTGGCCGCGAAACCGGAGACCGCGGGGTGGAGCAAGGGTTGCTGGAGCAAGCCCACGGCGGCGTGATCTATTTCGACGAGGTGGCCGAGATGCCGCTGGGGACGCAAAGCAAGATCCTGCGCGTATTGGTGGACCAGCAATTCACCCGCGTCGGTGGCGTCGACAAGGTGCGGGTGGACCTGCGCGTTATCTCCTCGACCACACGGGATTTGCGGTCCGAGATTTCTGCGGGCCGCTTCCGGCAAGAGTTGTATGACCGCCTCAATGTGGTGCCGATTGCGGTGCCCAGCCTTGAAGAGAGGCGCGAGGATATTCCGGAACTGACCGAGTATTTCATCGATATGTTCCACCGGACCCAAGGCCTGCCTGCGCGCAAGCTGACGACTGAGGCCGAGGCGATGCTGCAAACCATGCAATGGCCCGGGAACGTACGCCAACTGCGCAATGTGATCGAGCGGGTGCTTATTCTTGGTGATGGATCGGGGCCGGTGGATGTCAAGGAACTGCCGGGACAGGAGCCGAGCGGCCGCGATGATGGCCGACTGGTTTTGGGTGGGGCGCTGGCCACTCTGCCGCTGCGCGAGGCGCGGGAACTGTTTGAAAAAGAGTACCTCCTGACCCAGATCAACCGGTTTGGAGGCAATATCAGCCGCACGGCCAGCTTTGTCGGCATGGAGCGCAGTGCGCTGCACCGCAAGTTGAAATCGCTTGGCGTCGTGACGACCAGCAAATCAGGGGCCCGCACGGCGCGGTTGGAAGACTCTGATGCAAGCGATGATGATGAGTGATCGCCTCGCTGTTGATTGACCCTGACCTGCGCTTCTGCCAATGAAAGGGCAGAAGATATGTTGGACCGCGACCACGGAGTGAACAGCTATGAAAGTTATCATCTGCGGTGCGGGGCAGGTGGGGTGGCAAATCGCGCGCCATCTGTCGGGTGAAAACAACGATGTGACCGTTGTCGACTTCAACGCCGATCTGGTGCGGCGCGCCACTGATACGCTGGATGTGCAAGGCATCGTTGGCTTTGCAAGCTATCCTGATGTTCTGGCGAAAGCCGGTGCGCGGGATGCTGATATGATCATCGCCGCCACCCATTCGGATGAGGTGAATATGGTCACCTGTCAGGTGGCGCATTCGGTGTTTTCTGTCCCTCGCAAGATTGCGCGTTTGCGGTCGCAAAGCTATCTCGATGCGATTTACGCCGATCTGTACCGCCGCGACCACATGCCGATTGACGTTGTGATCAGCCCGGAAAAGGAAGTGGCGGAGGCCGCGCTGCAACGGCTGGCAGCCCCCGCGACCTTTGACACCGAAAGCTTCATGGGTGGCAAGGCGCAGCTTCTGGGGATCGTGCTGGATGAGGACTGCCCGGTGCTCAACACGCCATTGCGCCAGTTGACGGAGTTGTTTTCAACCTTGCGGGCGATTGTGGTCGGTGTGCGCCGTGAGGAGCGCTTGTTTGCCCCGGATGCCAGTGACCAGCTTTTTGCAGGGGATCGGATCTATGTCTTTGCCCATACCGAAGACCTGAACCGGACGCTGGAGATTTTCGGCAAGACCACCCGCAAGCAAGAGCGGATTGTGATCGTCGGCGGCGGGAATGTCGGTTTGGGTGTCGCCAAGGCTCTGGAAGCGCGGACCGAACGGATGCGCGCCAAGGTGATCGAGAAGAACCGCAGCCGCGCCGAAAAAGCAGCCGACGGGTTGGAACGCACCATCGTGTTGAATGGCGACGGCATGGATATGGATATTCTGCTCGAAGCCGGAATCGACCGGGCGGATGCGGTTCTGGCCGTGACCGATGATGATAAGACCAACCTTCTGGTGGCGGTGCGCGCCAAACAGGCGGGCTGCCCGATGGCGATTGCATTGGTCAATGACCCGACCTTGGTGCCGCTTATGGGGGCGCTTGATATCGACGCCTTCATCAACCCGCGCGCGACGACTGTGTCATCCATTCTGCGCCATATCCGCCATGGGCGGGTGCGGTCTATCTATTCCATCGGCGATGCCGAGGCGGAAATGATCGAGGCGCAGGTGCTGTCCACTTCGCCACTTGCGGGCAAACTGATCAAGGAAACCGAGTTTCCCGAAGGCGTGCTGGTCGGGGCGGTGATGAAGGGCGAGAAGGTATTGAAGCCCACCGGCGATCTGCGCATGGAAGAGGGCGATGTCATCGCCATGTTCGCGATGTCCAAAGACGTGCCAGAGGTGGAGCGTTTGCTGCAAGTCTCCATCGACTTCTTCTAAGCGGTTCGGCATGAAACGAATTCTGCAATTGCCATTGCTTGTGCTCCTGACCGGGGCCGGTTCATTGGCGATGCTTTTGCCTGCGGCCCATGCAGCCGTTTTCGGCGATTTCATCGTGGCGCGCCCCTTCTTTTACGGCGCGATCATGTTTTTTCTGCTGTCCGCCGTTATTGGGATTGCCACCTCCAACTATCGCCCGCGCTCGGTGGCGCGTAGCCAACTTGCCGCCTTGCTGGGCGCCTATGTCTGGTTGCCGATCCTCTTTGCCATACCCTTTTCCGAAGCCGTGCGGGATACCAGCTTTGCCAATGCCTGGTTCGAGATGGTGTCTTCTTTCACCACCACAGGGGCCACCCAATACGACACGCCGGATCGGCTCGCACCTTCCCTTCACCTGTGGCGGGCGTTGGTCGGCTGGATGGGGGGCTTTTTTGTGCTGCTTTCGGCTGTGGCAGTTCTGGCCCCGCTCAACCTTGGCGGGGTGGAGGTGCTGTCGGGCCGCGTGCCGGGGCGGGGCGCACAAGGGGCAGAGCAGATCACCCATGGTGCGGCCCCAGCCGAGCGTATTATCCGCCATGCCTCTACGCTGTTTCCGGTATATTTTGGCCTGACCTTGATGTTGTGGGTGCTTTTGCTGATTGCGGGTGAGAAGGGGATGACCGCGCTTTGCCTCGCCATGTCGACGCTTTCGACAAGCGGCATCACCAACGGGCAAGGGGTTGCCACCGCCAGCTCTGGCCTTGTGGCAGAAGGGCTGATTTTTGTCTTCATGGCGATGGCCTTGACGCGGCGCAGTCTGCCTGGCGCGGTGCTGACAGATCGCAACCACCCGCTGCGCGAGGACCATGAGGTCCAACTCGCGGCGTTTTTCCTTGTGGTGGTGCCCACGCTTCTGTTCTTCCGCCACTGGCTTGGGGCTTTGGCGGCGGATGATGTGCTGAATGCGCGTGCCGCTTTCGACGCCCTCTGGGGGGGGCTTTTCACCACGATGTCTTTCCTGACAACGACGGGCTTTGAAAGTGCCGATTGGCAGGATGCGCGGTCCTGGTCCGGGCTGAAAAGCCCTGGGCTGATTCTATTGGGCCTTGCGATGATGGGGGGCGGTATTGCGACAACGGCAGGCGGGCTGAAGCTGTTGCGGGTCTATGCCCTCGCC
>JBFHGI010000068.1:0-8290 GCA_041583175.1 Pseudorhodobacter sp.
ACCGAATCAAGCAAACGGAAGGGGATTTTATCCTCCTGAGCGCCGGAAATGCGGTAAACCTGCGGCAATGGCCGCCCATCGCTTCCGACCCTGATTTGATTTCCCGTGCCGCATGCGGCAAGCGCAAGAGAGGCACAGACTGCGACAACTGACAAAGCGTTCATTTCATTTCCATCCGGTGCGATTAGCCCTGTCTTTAACGCTTTGCGGTGATATGAGCAAATGCAACTCTGCATGTTACCGCTCATCTACATCTCTGTGATTTGAAGATTGCGATGAAAAGCGTTACTTTGCGGCATGTCATTTAAGAAGGAGTTTGTCGGATGAATGCCGACCGCGCCAAAAATATGAATCGCCGCGCCCTGTTGGGTGCTGCCGCCGCAACCGTTGGTATGTCGGCTGTTCCCGGATTTGCCCAAGAGAATTCGACCGAATTTGATGCGCCCAGTTCCGGCTCGGTGCGCAATAACATTTCCAGTTTCCGGATGTTGGACTGGCGTCCTTATTTCAGCGACACAAAGAACGGTGCGGTGCTGGTAGATACGACCTCGCGCGCGCTGCATTTCTGGTCGGAAGACCAGACGATTTACAAACTCTACCCGACGTCGGTGCCCTTGACCGAAGATCTGACCCGTCGCGGCCGCACAGAGATCGTGCAGAAGGTTGTTGGCCCGACCTGGCGTCCGACTCCCGAAATGAAAAAGCGCAATCCGGAATGGCCTGATTTCGTGCCCGCTGGCCCGGAAAACCCGCTTGGAACCCACGCGCTTTACTTGTCCTGGACCTATTACCGCATTCACGGCACGCATGACACGCGCAAGATCGGGCGCCGGTCGTCAAATGGCTGCGTCGGTCTGTACAATGAACATATTGCTATTCTTTTTGAGCTGACGAAGGTCGGAACGCAGGTCCTTCTGATTTGATTCAAGCGGAATCATGATTTGAAGCGGGGGCCTCGGCCCCCTTTTCTTTTTCGCTGCCGGCATCGCATTGCACAAATCGGGTGCCAGACATCCGCGTAACTCGGCCAGAGTGTTGCTAAATTGACGAAACCTGCCACGAGCATTCCATAATTCTACGACCCAGATTGCAATCTTTCGCGCAAGCTGGTTAGAAAAAACGCACGAGGTATAGTCTTGGGTGCGCGTTATCGTCCTCTGAAAAATTCGATGGCGCGCGAAAACTGGAGGTTACTATGAAGAAACTTGCACTCGCAGCGGCTCTGACCGTTGCTGCATCGACTGCTTTTGCTGGTGGTATGGTTGAGCCGGTAATGGAACCCGCTGTTGTTGAAGCTGCGACTTCGTCGTCGGCTGGCGGCATCGTTGTTCCGCTGCTGCTTCTGCTGATCATCGCAGCTGCTGCATCCAACTAATCCTTTCGGGATTAGGACGAATTAGGACGGCTGGGTTTTCCCTGCCGTCCTTTTTCTTTGCCTAGCGGCCAGGTCGCCTCAGCGCACCCAGCCCGCCAGATTTTCCTCGATAACCTGGACCAGCGCGTCGATATGCGCAGCATCATCATTCAAGCACGGGATATAGGTGAAACTTTCACCGCCAGCATGCTCGAATGCCTCACGAATCTCTCCGTTGATCTCTTCCAGTGTTTCGATGCAATCGGCCGAGAATGCCGGCGCAATCACGGCAATCCGCTTTTTTCCCTGTTTGGCCAGTTCCGCGACATGCTCCACCGTATAGGGCTTCAACCACTCCTCGCGGCCAAATACCGATTGGAAGCTGGTATCAATAGAGCCTTTGTCCCAACCCAGCCGCTCCCGCAGAAGCCGCGTGGTTTTTGCGCATTGGCAATGGTAGGGGTCGCCCTCCATCAAATAGCGGATCGGCATGCCGTGATAGCTGGCAACCAGCACATCGGGCCTGTGGTCCAGTTTCGCATAGGCGCGTTCAACCGATTGGGCCAAGGCGTCGATATAGGCAGGGTGCTCGAAATACTCGGGCACGGTACGCGCAGCAGGCTGGCGCTTTTCCTTCATCAAAGCGGCAAAGAATGCGTCATTCGCCGTGGCCGAGGTGGCACCGGCGTATTGCGGGTAAAGCGGAAAAAACAGGATCTTTTCGCAGCCCGCCGCAACCATCGCCTTGACCTTGGATTCGGTCGAAGGGTTGCCGTAGCGCATGCTGAAATCGACGATCACCTCTGATCCGTGACGTTTCTCCAACGCGGTCTTGATCGCGGCAGTCTGGTCCTTAGTGATGGTCAGCAAAGGGCTTTCGTTCTTCTCGTGATTCCAGATCAGCTTGTAATTCGCGCCCGAGGCAAAGGGCCGCTTGGTCAGGATGACCAGTTGCAACAGCGGTTGCCAGATCCAGTCCGAGATATCGACCACCCGCTTATCGGACAGAAACTCGTTCAGATAGCGGCGCATCGACCAATAGTCGTAATTGTCCGGCGTGCCGAGGTTCGCGAGCAAGACGCCAATCTTCGGGGCCTTGACGTGCGGGTGATCTGACGGAGCATGGGCCAAGCGTCCTTCACCGGCGGGGATATCGGGTTGGCTATATCTGGCGTCCAGCATGGCTTGCTCCTCTTTTGTGTTTATGCTCGGCAGATAAAGCCTATTTCGCGGGGGTCAACCTTCGCTCTTTGTCGCAGGCAGGTCTATTTCCGCTGTACCAAGCGCATCTGCAAGCCTTTGGGCCGCCGATCCGGGGCGCATAGGCTTTTGTTGGCCTTCATGCGGGGCCCAGCCTGTCAGGAAAATCGTCTCGAAGCTCGCAACGATCCGTCCGCCCGCAACCGGATAGGCCTCGGCATAGCGTTTGGCCGTCTGCGTGAACACTTGGCGCGGCGTGGGGCGGCGCAGGCGTGCCTCCAGCGCATTGCCTTCGCCCATCGCGCGCAGATCCTGCATCAGGTGGAAGGCATCGCGGTAATGCACCTTCCGTGAATAGCTATCGGCCACAGGCAAGGCAAAACCCGCGCGTTGCAGCAAAGCGCCAAGATCGCGGATTTCGGCCATCGGCAAAACCCGGGGCGACAGGCCGCCGGACACCATCGCCTCTGCCTCAGCCAGACAGGCGCGCAGTTCATGCAGTGTTTGCCCACCAAGCAGAGCCCCGATAAAAAGCCCATCCGGCTGCAACGCCCGTTGGCATTGGATCATCTGCCCAACCGGATCATTCGCCCAATGCAGCGCCAACGCGTGAATCACAAGGTCATACGACTGTGGCTCAAGGTCCAGAACCTCGTTATCCGCAACGATTCGGGCCTCGGGGAAGGCCGCGCGCCACAGTTCCGGAAATCCGGTCACAATCGCAACCTTCGTAAACGACCTGTTAACCTCTGTGAGTCTTTCCTTAATCTCGTCCAGCACGTCCTCGTGCAGGAACAACGCAGGCTCTGGCATGGCCAAGGCGCGGGCGCGGTTTCTCGCAAGGGCAGTAGGATCGGTAAGCGTTTGCATGCGCGGGACAATAGGAGGGATGGATGGGATTGCAAGCCATGCTGCGATTGGTTTATCCGCCGCAATGCCTAGGGTGTGACGAACTTGTAACGACCGATTTCGGGCTTTGTGGTAAATGTTGGCGCGAAACCCCGTTCATCGCCGGATTGGTCTGCGATGGTTGCGGGACGCCCTTGCCGGGCGAAGACAGTGGCACACCGCTTCACTGTGACGATTGCCTGACCCTCGCACGACCCTGGGCGCAAGGGCGCGCGGCTATGCTGTACAAGGACAATGCGCGGAAAATGGTTC
The DNA here is from genome assembly GCA_041583175.1 of Pseudorhodobacter sp. GTDB lineage: Bacteria > Pseudomonadota > Alphaproteobacteria > Rhodobacterales > Rhodobacteraceae > Pseudorhodobacter. Next base: position 3,716 of record JBFHGI010000068.1, read on the forward strand.
TACAGCTCAAGCACGGCGACCGGCTTGATCTGGCAAAACCCGCTGGTGCGTGGCTGCTGCGCGCCGCGCGTCCTTTGCTCCGGCCGGATATGTTGGTGGCCCCCGTGCCGCTGCACTGGTTGCGCCTGTTCCGCCGGCGCTACAATCAATCCGCGCTGCTGTCGGCCTCGCTTGCGGCCCTTGCGGGGTTGGCCCACTGCCCCGACCTACTGCAACGGCACCGCAACACCCACAGCCAGGAAGGGCGCGACCATCATGGCCGCTTTGAAAACATGCAGGACGCCATCCGCGTCCATCCCCGACGGCGCAGCGTGTTGGCAGGAAAGCATGTGTTGCTGGTGGATGACGTGATGACCTCGGGCGCGACCTTTGCTGCGGCTGCGGATGCCTGTCTTGCCAGCGGTGCAAAAGAGGTTTCGGTTCTTGCACTGGCGCGCGTTGCGAAGGACGCCTAAATCCCTATAGTCATCGCGACCACGGGGAATGTGAATATGAAACAAGTCGAAATCTATACCTCTCCGCTTTGCGGCTATTGCCACGCCGCCAAGCGTCTGCTTACCAAGAAGGGCGTTGCCTTTACCGAGCATGATGTCTCGCGCGATCCGTCCTTGCGCGCAACCATGATGCAACGTGCGAACGGGGGCCGGACGGTGCCACAGATTTTCATTGGCGATACCCATGTCGGCGGCTCGGATGATCTGCACGCGCTTGATCATGCGGGCAAGCTTGATGCGTTGTTGAAAGGCTGACAGATGCGGGTGGGCCTTGTACAGCTTTGCGTCACGGATGACCCGGCCGCCAACCTTCCGGAAACCCTGCGCCTTGTGCGTGAGGCGGTTTCAGGTGGCGCGCAGTTCATCCTGACGCCGGAATGTACCAATGGCCTGTCTTCTAGCCGCAAGCATCAGGCCTCGGTCTTCCGGCATGAGGACGATGACCCCACGCTAAAGGCCTTGCAGGCCGAAGCAGCAAGCGCCGGGGTGTGGATTCTGATCGGCTCGCTTGCCCTGTTGACGCATGATGCCGATGGGCGCTTTGCCAACCGCTCTTTCCTGATCGGGCCAAACGGAGAGATCGTCGCGCGTTATGACAAGATCCATATGTTCGATGTGGATGTCTCGGAAACTGAACGCTACCGCGAATCAGAAGGCTATCGCCCCGGCGGGCAAGCTGTTCTCGCGCAGACGCCTTTTGGCGCGGTGGGGATGACGGTGTGCTATGACGTTCGCTTTGCCTATCTGTACCGTCAGTTGGCGCAGGCGGGTGCGCAAATCCTGACGGTGCCAGCCGCGTTCAACCACATCACCGGTGCCGCCCATTGGGAGGTGCTGCTGCGCGCCCGCGCGATTGAAACGGGGTGTTTCGTCTTGGCCCCTGCGCAAACCGGTTTTCATGCCGAAACCTCGGGCGGGAAGGGGCGGCGCACCTATGGCCACAGTCTTGCGATTGCGCCATGGGGTGAGGTGCTCGCCGATGGGGGGACCGATGTCGGCGTGACCTATGCCGAGATTGATCTGGATAGGGTATCCCAGGCCCGTGGTCGTGTGCCGTCGCTGAGCCATGACCGCAGCGTTGCGGGGCCAGAATGACGGAAAGCGCCGAAGACCTCGCCGTCACCCTGTTCGGAGAGCTGTTCATGGCCGACCAACTGGCCCGCAACCGCATTTCCAAAGTATTGCCGCGCGGGATGGAGCTTTCGCATTTCGCGGTGCTGAACCATCTGACGCGGGTCAATGACGAACGTTCCCCCGCGCAACTGGCGCGGGCCTTTCATGTGACGCGCGGGGCGATGACCAACACGCTAAGCAAACTGGAATGGGCGGGTCACATCCATATCCGCCCCGACTGGGATGATGCGCGGCGCAAGTTTGTCGCCATAAGCCCCGCAGGCCGCGCCGCGCGGAATGCGGCGGTGCAGGCGGTTGCGCCGCTGATCGCTGAATTCGTAACCGATCTGGGCGCGGAGCGGGTACGCGCTTTCATGCCTGTTTTGCGTGAGCTGCGGGTGCGCCTCGAAGGCAACGAGTAAGCGGAAATGACGGCTGAAAATATCCCCCTACTGGTGATCGGTTCGACGGGGCGCATCGGCCGTGTCTTGCGACATTGCTGGGCGGAGCGCCCGCCGGAGGGAACAGAGCCGATCTGGCAGGCGCGCGACGGGGCTTCTGGCTCGCTCAATTGGGACATCTTGGCGGAACCATGCCCCGCAGGTGCAGCGAGCGGGGTGGTGCTGTGTCTGGCGGGGGTCATTCGTGGGACTTCGGAACAACTCGCGCTGAATACAGCGCTTGCTCTGGCAGCCTGCCGCGCGGCAAGGGCGCAAGGGGCGCGGCATGTCTTTTTAACGTCTTCCGCGGCCGTCTATGGCCCCGACCCGCTGCCGCTGGCGGAGTCAGAGCGGCCGAAGCCGCAGGCGGCTTATGGGGCCGCAAAGGCTGATATGGAGCAGGCTGTTTTACGCTGGCAGGACTCAGGCAGGCCGGGGCTTACGATTCTACGGATCGGCAACATTGCCGGACTGGACGCACTTCTGGGAAGCGCGCGGCCGGGCCAGCCGGTCCGGCTGGACCCTGTGCCCGGTCAAACTGGTGGGCCGATGCGTTCCTATGTCGGGCCGGTTACCTTGAGTTTCGTTCTGGCGCGGCTGGTCGAGTTGGCGGCGGAGGGGAAGGCCCTGCCGCCGGTCTTGAATGTCGCGGCCTCTCCTGCGGTTTCGATGGCCGCTTTGCTGGACGCTGCTGGCTTGGATTGGAGCTATGTTCCGCCTAACCCTGCCGTTATCCCGTGCGTAGAACTGGACACCACGCTATTGAAAGGGTTAGTGACGCTGCCTGCCTCGGCCGGACAGGCTGAGGCAATGGTAGCGGAATGGCGAGGATTGAACTGATGCGGCTTAGCAAGCGTTTGCTCGATTTGAGTCTTGTGGTGATTCTGTCGGCCATCCTTGTCGTCCCCTTCTCTATCTTGCTGGCTGTCATGATCTTCAAAGAGGGGTTTCCGCTGTTCTATGTCGCGGAGCGGATGAAAGGCGTGGGGCAGCCGTTCCGGTTGTGGAAATTGCGGACCATGACGGTGACGGAGAAGGAAAGCGGGGTGTCCGGCGGGGACAAGACCGCGCGGATCACGCCGCTGGGGGCCTTTATCCGGCGGGCGAGAATGGATGAGGTGCCGCAGCTTTGGAATGTTCTGAAGGGGGATATGAGCTTTGTCGGCCCCCGCCCCCCGTTGCGGGAATATGTGGAACGATTCCCCGAGATTTACGGGCAGGTTCTGAAGAGCCCGACAGGTATCACGGGTCTGGCAAGCCTGCGATTCCATGATCGGGAGGAGGCGCTTTTGGCGGCCTGTAAAAGCGCGGAAGAGACGGATCGGGTCTATTCTGAGCGATGTGTGCCGCAAAAAGCCCGGCTGGATCTGATCTATCAGAAAAACTGGTCGATTTGCTTCGATCTGAAATTGATCTGGGAAACAGGGACGGGGATTCTGATTCGTCGCTTTTTCAAAGGCGGCAAAGCCTAGCCTGTGAATCGCGCGCGGAATGTGCCGTAAAGCTTTGATATAAAATGAAATAGCTTGCGGAATTTACCAGAAATTAACCTCCTGCTTCGACTTTGAACAGGGTGCGGGCTTGCTCGGGCGTGTAGCGACCCAGGCGGATGTCTTCGGCCAAAAGTGCCGGATCGCGCAGCGCGGGGTCGCCGTAGCCGCCGCCGCCGGGGGTGCGGACGCGGACGCTGTCGCCGGGTTGCAGGGCAATATCCTGCGCTTTGGACAAATGCGGCGGGGTGAAGGTTTCGCCGCCGCGCGTGATTTCGACGCGATTGACGGCACCATCGTGCCCGCCCATCGCGCCTTGTGGGCCTGTGCGGCCGTGATCCATCACGAAACTGGCGCGGGCATGGCCGCGCAGCAGCTCTATCTCATAATCCAGCCCGAAACCGCCGCGATGCTGGCCTGCCCCGCCAGAGCCTTCGTGCAGGGCATAGCGGCGGTAAAGGACGGGAACGGTTTGCTCCATGATCTCGACCGGGGGGGCCTTGGAAATGCCGATGGTGGAACAGCCGTTTGACAGCCCGTCATGGTCACTATTGCCGCCATAACCGCCGCCCGAAATCTGGTACATCACGAAATCGCGGCCCTTTTCAGGGTCATGGCCGCCAAGGCCGAAATTGCCGGATGTGCCTGCGGGGGCGGCCGTCACCAGTTTTGGCACGGCTTGGACGAGGGCGGCAAAAACCGCCTCGGCGATGCGCTGGGAGACCTCGGCGGCGCAACCGGAGACGGGACGGGGATAATGGGCATCAAGAAAAGTGCCTTCATGGCCCGAAATGTGCAGCGGTTCAAACGCGCCCGCCGATAGCGGCACATCGGGGAAGATGTGGCGCAGCGCAAGGTAGACCGATGAAAACGTGGTCGCCTGCACCGAATTCATCGGGCCAGCGCAGGGCAAGGAGGAGCCGGTGAAATCGAAGGTGAGAGTGTCAGCCTTGCGGGTGACATTTAGCGCGATGGTCAGGGGTTCGTTCACCACGCCGTCAGAGTCGATATAGGCTTTTGCCGCGTAAGAGCCTTCGG
>JBFHGI010000069.1:0-8253 GCA_041583175.1 Pseudorhodobacter sp.
GGCTTCATTCTGACAGGCATCACGATCAACCTAAGCGCAAGTAACCGCGCTTCAAAACGTGCAACGGTGCAACAGCCTGCCCCGCCAGAACCTATGACGCCGCGTAACTAATTGACCGATTGGCGCACACTGCCTAACGCTTGGATTTACAAGCGCGACACAGGGTCACAGTTTCGCGCCTCAGGGGACAGGTTCGGGGAGGAACTTCCATGAAGAAAATCATATCAACCATTGGCGCATTCGCGCTTGGCGCCACCGCAGCACATGCAGGCGGCATTGACCGCTCCGGCCAAAGCGTCGGTATTCTGTTTGAAAAAGGCAATTACGCCGAATTTTCCTTTGGCCGCGTCTCGCCATCCGTTTCGGGTTCCGGTGCGGGTACTGCCCCCTCGCCGTTGACACCAACGCCCGGTCAGGCATCCGGAGATATGGCTGGCAATTACAACCAGATCGGCGGCGGCCTTAAGTATCAATTCAACGAGCGCTTCTCGGGTGCGCTGATCGTTGACCAACCGTTCGGCGCCGATGTCGATTATCCGGCCGCAACAACCTATTTCGCGACTGGTTCGACCGCTTCGATCGATACGATGGCGATCACAGCCTTGCTGAAATACACAACACCCACGAACTTTTCGGTTTACGGTGGTCTGAAGTATCAAACCATGTCGGCCGAGGCGACAGTTCCCTTTGTAGCGAACTATACCGGCAGAGCCGATCGGGATTCTGGTGTCGGGTATGTTATTGGTGTTGCTTACGAAAAGCCGGAAATCGCGTTGCGCGTCGCCCTAACCTATTCGTCCAAGGTCAAGCATGAATTTGTGCCAGTCGAGTCAAGTCTCTCGGCTGCCGCAAATACCCTCTCAGGGACGCCAACAACCGTAAACACACCGCAATCCGTCAATCTGGAGTTCCAGACCGGCGTTGCCAAGGATACGCTGGTGTTCGGCTCCATCCGTTGGGTGGACTGGTCGAATTTCAAGATCGACCCAGCAGTCTACAATGCGCTGACCAGCGGCGGTGATCTGGTGTCCTATAGCAATGACACGATCACCTACTCCTTGGGTGTCGGCCGTCGCCTGAATGAGAATTGGGCGGTTTCTGCATCGCTTGGCTATGAAAAAGCGCATGGTGGGTTTTCAGCGAACCTCGGCCCGACTGATGGTAAGAAATCCATCACCTTGGGCGCGGTTTACACACGTGACAACATGAAGATCACCGGCGGCGTGTCCTATGTCAAAATCGGGGACGCACAGACCACATTGAACGAGCCGTCAGGCGTTGCTGCCTCCAACTTCAGCGGCAACAAAGCCATCGGCGTTGGCATCAAGATCGGCTACAGCTTCTGATCTGACGGATCGGCGTCATCCCTCAAGGCCCCGCCCAACCGCGGGGCCTTTTGCTTGTCTGCACGTTTTCGCGTGAACTCGGGCCTGTCCCGCGCTATCAATTGCCCAAGCAATAACCGGAGACCGCCTTGATTTACACTTCTGCCCGCGAATGGTTGGATGATCCGGCCAAGAAACTGCTGCTTTTCGGCATGTCCGGACTTGGGAAAACATATCTTTCCAATATGTTGCGCGACGAAGCTAAGTGGTTCCACTACTCCATCGATTACCGCATCGGCACCCGCTACATGGGCGAGTATATCGCCGACAACTTCAAGCGCGAAGCGATGAAAGTCCCGCTCCTGCGAGAGCTGTTGATGACGGATAGCGTCTATATCGCTTCCAACATCACCTTTGAAAACCTGGCACCTTTGTCCACCTATCTGGGCAAACCGGGCAACCCCGATCTGGGCGGTGTGCCTTTTGCCGAATATTGTGTCCGGCAGGAACAGCACCGCGATGCTGAAAAATCGGCCCTGCTGGATACCGAGCGTTTCATCAAACGCGCCGCCGATCTGTACGGCTATGACAATTTCGTCTGCGACAGCGGCGGCTCCATCTGCGAGGTGGTCGACCCACAAGATCCCGCCGACCCCATTCTGACCGCCCTGTCCCGCAATCTGCTGCTGATCTGGATCGAGGGCTCCGACGCGCATCGCGATGCCCTGATCCGCCGCTTTGATCGTGCGCCTAAACCGATGTATTACCAGCCTGAATTCCTGCTGCGGGTCTGGAACGACTATCTGTCCGAACAAGGCCTGACCGAGGCCGAGGTAAATCCCGATGCCTTTTTGCGCTATGGCTATGCCCGCCTGCTCGACCACCGCCAACCGCGCTATGCCGCGATGGCGAAATGGGGCGTCAGCGTGACGGCGGATGAGGTGGCGCAGGTCAAATCCCCGTCAGATTTCACCGCGCTGATCGCTACCGCCCTTGATCGCCGCAACGCCGCCTCTTAAATCAACGTCCTTCCGAACCAGAGAGCCTTTTATGCCCATCACCCTGCCCGAAGACCTGCCTGCCTTTGACGTCTTGTCAAAAGAAGGCGTCATGGTGATTTCTCCCGATCGCGCCAGCCATCAGGATATCCGCCCGCTGCGGATTGGCTTGCTGAACCTGATGCCGAAGAAAATCCAGACCGAAAACCAGTTTGCGCGGCTGATCGGGGCGACGCCGCTGCAGATCGATCTGTCACTGATCCGCATGTCGGAACACCAGACCAGAAACACCGCTGCCGAACACATGGAAGCCTTCTATCGTCCCTTCCAGGAGGTGAAGCACGAAAAGTTCGACGGGCTCATCATCACGGGTGCCCCCATTGAACATATGCCGTTCGAAGAGGTCACCTATTGGGACGAGCTGCGCGAGGTGATGGACTGGACGCAGACCAATGTGCAATCCACTTTCGGCGTGTGCTGGGGTGGGATGGCGATGATCAACCATTTCCACGGCGTCAAGAAGCACATTCTGCCGGCCAAGCTATTCGGCTGCTATCGCCACCAGAATCTGGACCCGACCTCCCCATATTTGCGCGGGTTTTCAGATGATTGCGTGATCCCCGTGTCGCGCTGGACAGAAATGCGGCAGCCGGAAATAGATGCCGTCACCGGCCTGCGCACATTGCTTGGATCGGATGAGGCAGGGCCTTGTCTGGTCGAGGATACGAGCCACCGCGCGCTCTATATCTTCAACCATTTCGAGTATGACAGCGAGACGCTGAAACAGGAATATGACCGCGATATCGCCAATGGCACGCCAATCAATGTGCCGCGCAACTATTATCCCGATGACGATCCCGCGAGAAAACCGCTAAATCGCTGGAGAAGTCACGCACACCTTCTATATGGCAACTGGATAAATGAAATTTACCAGGCAACGCCGTATGATATTGAAAAAATTGGCCAGTAGCCTGCTCATCGCCAGCTTCGCCCTTGGCGGCTGTGCTGTGTTCGTGGACCAGCGCGCCGAAAAGCGCGAAGCGCAGGCCGAGGCCGCCTACCCGCCGACGGGCCAGTTTGTCACCGTCAAAGGCGCGCGCATCCATGCCGATGTGCAAGGCGCAGGCCCCGATCTGGTACTGATCCACGGCGCGTCTGGCAGTAGCCGCGATTTCACCTTTGATCTGGTGGAGCGGTTGAAAGGTGATTTCCGCGTCATCAGCTTTGACCGCCCCGGCATGGGCTGGTCCGACAGCCTGCCCGGCACCGATATCAGCCCGCTGGCCCAAGCCGATGCATTGATCCAAGCCGCGACAGCCCTTGGCGTGCAAGACCCGGTCGTGATGGGCCATTCCTATGGCGGCGCGGTCGCGATGTCCTGGGCCTTGCGCGCACAGCCTAAGGCGCTTGTGATCGTGGCGGGCGCAACCATGCCGTTTCCGGGCGAGTTGGGGCTGTGGTATTCGCTCACCTCCTCGGCGCTTGGTGGGGCCACCGTGGTGCCGTTGATCACCGCTTTCGCCCCCGAAAGCCGGGTAGAGGCCGCGCTGACCGACATCTTCGCCCCCCAAACCGCGCCCGAAGGCTATGATGATTACATCGGCGCGGGGCTGACCCTGCGGCGGCGCGCCCTGCGGGTGAACGGGCGGCAGGTCAACAACCTCAAGCCGCATCTGTTGCTGATGGAGCCGCATTACCCCCGCCTGACCCTGCCGGTCGAAATCCTCCACGGCACGGCCGACACCACGGTCCCGATCAAGATCCACGCGATTCCCTTGTCCAAACGCCTGCCCAATGCCAACCTGACGGTATTGGACGGCGTCGGCCATATGCCGCATCACACCAACCCCGATGAAATCGTCGCTGCAATCCAACGCGCCGCACGGCGCTGATTGCACCCGCCCCCGCAACCCGCCATACTACCCAAAATCCCCGAAGCGGAGCCTGCCATGGACTTGCCTTTCGACGGCGCGATCAGCAAATTTCTGGCCGAAGAGGCCCCCAAACCCATCCGCAAGACGCTGGAAAAAGCCGATAAGGATGACATCCTGTCGCCCAGCTACCCCTACAAGCGGGAAATGAAGCGCAAGGACTACGAGTCCGCGATGGAAGACCTGCAGCGCCAGTTGGTGCGGATGCAGGCCGACATCAAGGAAACCGGCAAGCGTGTCGTTGTGGTCTATGAGGGGCGCGATGCCGCTGGCAAAGGTGGTACAATCGCCGCCACCCGTGAAAACCTGAACCCGCGTGTCGCTTCCGTGGTGGCGCTGTCCAAGCCCTCTGACCGCGAGGCGACACAATGGTATTTCCAGCGCTATGTCGATTGGATGCCCGCCGCCGGTGAAATGGTGATGTTTGACCGGTCCTGGTACAATCGCGGCGTCGTGGAACATGTCTTCGGCTTTTGTACCCCCGAACAGCGCGAGCATTTCTTTACCCAGCTTCCCAGCTTTGAACAAATGCTGGTGGACGAAGGGATTGTATTGGTCAAACTCTGGCTCAATGTCGGCCAGGCCGAACAACTCCGCCGCTTTCTGGCCCGCGAGAATGACCCGTTGAAACAATGGAAGCTTTCATGGATCGACGTTGAGGGCTTGAAGAAATGGGACGCATATTCCGACGCAATCGCTGAAACCCTCAAACGCAGCCATACCGACCATGCGCCCTGGACGGTCGTCCGCTCTGACGACAAGAAACGCGCGCGGATTGCGGCAATCCAGACGGTTCTCCATGCGATTGACTATGCGGGCAAAGACGAAAAACTGATCGGCCAGCCAGACCCTGCCATCTGCGGCACCCCTGACATCTGGGATGTCTAAACGCGGCTATCATCACGGCAATCTGCGGCAGGCACTGGTTGAGGCAGCGCTGGAGCTGATCACAGAAAAAGGGCCGCAGGGTTTCACGTTGTCCGAAGCGGCCAAGGAGGCAGGCGTCACCCCTGCCGCCGTCTACCGCCATTTCGCGGGCCGGGATGAGCTGATCGCAGAAGGCGCGCGCCAAGGCTATGAGGTGTTCGGCGCGCTGATGGAATTTGCCTATAACGAAGGCCAACCGAGCGCCTTGCAGGCCTTTGAGGCGACGGGCCGCGCCTATCTCGCCTTCGCCCGCAAGTATCCGGGCCATTATCAGGCGATGTTCGAAAGCGGCCTCAGCTTGAACGCCCATCCCGAACTTGCCACCGCCGCCGCCAAGGCGCGCAGCGTGATGGAACGCGCCGCACTCAAACTCTCGGAAAAGCTGCCGCCAGAAAAGCGCCCCCCCGCCTCAATGTTCTCCGCCCACATCTGGGCGCTCAGCCACGGGGTCGTGGAACTGTTCGCCCGCGGCTCTCCCGGTGCCAAAAGCCCCTACCCGCCCGAGGATCTGCTGGAAACCGGCATCGGCATCTATTTGCGGGGCCTCGGCCTGCTGCCGATGGATCGGTGAGGCCCATCCTTAAAGATAGCTGGTAACTGCCGGACTTGCAGTAAAACGATCCTGCAAGCCGTCAACATACGTCACTGACAGGCCTGCAAATTGTTCCGCCGTCAAATCAAGCGCCGCGACTGATAGCGCCGCGCCGTCATCGCTTTGCCCAAAAACTTTCACGCCGCAGATTTTGCAAAAACAATGCGCAATCTTCTTCGGCCCAAAGCGATAGCGTCTGATGTCCTCGGCCCCTTGTGTCACCTCAACGGCCGCAACCGGGGCTATCCAGTTCCGCGATTTTCTGCATATCGAACAGTTGCAGCGATAGGTCACGGCCGAAAGGTCCAACTCTGCCGAAACCTGCACCGCGCCGCAATGGCAGCCGCCTGTCACTTGGCTCATGGCGTTTCTCCTGCCGCAGCTTCAGAAAACCGGTCCAGAAACTCGTTCCAGCCATGTTTATGTGACCTCAGCGTTTCATCATCCAGCAGACCAGCATGAACAAATGTCATCCGCGTGCCACTTCCATCAGGCTCAAACCGAACAGTGATTTCCGTGCGCTCTCCGGGTGTTCCATCGCTTGCCCAATGAAAGCTGAACCGCAGCAGGTTCGGTTCAGAAAGTTCCAGCATTTCGCCCAGCATCACATGCAGATTTCCGGCAGGCGATCGCATGGTGATCCGCCACGGCGCACCTTCCCGCATCGGCCAATCGACCTCTTCGGTTTTGAAATCCTTGCCATTATCATCGCGCGGCCCCCACCATTGGCGCAAGACCTCCACATCCTGCCACATCGCAAAACAGCGTTCCGGTGGCAGACTCAATATGCGCTCAAGCTTTAGCGTTTTGGTCATTCTGTTTCTCCTGTTTGGCAATTTCTTCCACATGCGCGGTAAAGCGATCCACTGCGCCCTCCCAAAAATGTTCATAATCGCGCAGCCATTCGGCAATCACGCGCAGCCCCTTTGGGTTAAGTGCGCAAGGTCGCGTCTGCCCAACCCGCCCGCGCGTGATCAATTCGGCTTTTTCCAGCACATTCAGATGCACGGTGATTGTGGGCTGGCTCAGTTCAAACTGGGCAACCAGTTCATTTACCGTCGCCTCCCCCCGCGACAAACGCGCCACGATGGCCCGACGCGTGGGGTTGGACAAGGCTGTCAGAGATGTTTCCAGGTTCGTCATGCCTATAGTGTAGTATCTATATAGACTATAATCAATATATTTTTGAAACCTGAACATACCTGCTCAACAGGCCTTCAAAAGGAAGTGCTTTCAAAGGTTAATCACCCGTAAACAAAACAAATTATCTATTTTGTTTTCAACTAATTGCAAAACTTTCCGCGCGCGATTCACCTCAGCGAAACAGCACCAAAGCCCCCGGCGACCACGCCACCCGCGTCCGCGCCCCGATATCCAGAACGGGCCGCCCAAAAACGTTGCGCATCGAAATCCGGATCGGCATTTCCGTGCCATCCAGCCGCACGTCATAATAGGTCATATCGCCGTAATAAACGACCTCTTCAATCGTCGCCATCGACTCGCGATCCGTCGCAGTCTGCCCCTCGAACAGGATCGTCAGCGTCTCAGGCCGGAACCCCACCGCCGCCCCCTCGCCCGAGGCTGCACCGGGGGCCTGCTCGGCCTCCAGCGTGACCCTGCCAAAGCCCTGCGCCTCGACCTCCAGCTTGCCGCCTGTCTCGCTGATGATCTTGGCGGGCAGGAAATTCATCGTCCCGATAAAATCCGCGACCTTGCGGCTGTTGGGGCGCCTATACAGCGTCTCCGGATCAGCAAGCTGCGCGATCTCACCTTCAAACATCACCGCGATGCGGTCCGACATGACCAGCGCTTCTTCCTGATCATGCGTCACCAGAATGAAGGTGATGCCGACCTGCCGCTGAAGCCGGATCAATTCCACCTGCATCTGCTCGCGCATCTTTTTATCCAGCGCCGACAGCGGCTCATCCAGCAGCAAAACCTTGGGCTTCAAGATCAACGCGCGCGCCAAGGCCACCCGCTGCCGCTGCCCACCCGAAAGCGCATGCGCCGCCCGCGCGCCATAACCTTTCAGGCCCACCATATCCAACGCTTCGCCCACACGGGCCGCCAGTTCATCCTTGGTCAGGCCCGCGCGACGCAGGCCAAAGCCCACATTCTCCCCCACCGTCAGATGCGGAAAGATCGCGTAGGATTGGAAGACCATATTCGTTGGCCGCTGGTTGGCAGGCACCCCCGCCATATTGCGCCCGTCGATCATCACCGCGCCTGAGGATATCCCCTCAAACCCCGCAATGGTGCGCAAAAGCGTGGTCTTGCCACAACCCGACGGCCCGAGCAGCGAGAAAAACTCCACTGCTTTGATGGTCGCGGTGATGCCCCGCAGCGCATGATAATCGCCGTAATATTTGTGCACGTCCTGAAACGCGATCATGGTGGGTTTCTCGGTCACAGGAAGCCTCCGGTATCTTTTCCGCCCGATTTCGCAATGCCGCGGCGGCGGAAATATTCAGCAATGGTTA
>JBFHGI010000070.1:0-8230 GCA_041583175.1 Pseudorhodobacter sp.
AGCGAGCCATGTGTCGATGGAGTTCAACCTGCGTGGGCCCAGCTTTACGGTCGCAACCGCCTGCGCCAGTTCCAACCATGCGATGGGGCAGGCGTTCCATATGGTACGATCCGGGATGAGCCGCGTCATGTTGACAGGCGGATCGGAGTCGATGCTGTGTTTCGGTGGCATCAAGGCCTGGGAAGGCTTGCGCGTGATGTCGAAAGAAGCCTGCCGCCCGTTCAGCCTGACCCGCAATGGCATGGTGCAAGGCGAAGGGGCGGCGGTCTTTGTGTTCGAGGATTATGACCATGCCCGCAAACGCAAGGCCGAGATATTGGCCGAAGTGGTGGGGTTTGCGATGACCTCGGACGCGGCAGATATTGTGATGCCGTCGCGGCAAGGCGCGGCGCGGGCGATTGCCGGGGCGTTGAAGGATGCGCGGATCAACACCGCCGAAGTTGGATATATCAACGCACATGGCACAGGCACGACGGCGAATGACAAAACCGAATGCGCAGCGGTCGCGGATGTCTTCGGCCCGCAAGCGGATCATCTGATGATCTCCTCGACCAAATCCATGCATGGGCATCTGATCGGCGGCACGGGGGCGGTGGAGTTGTTGGCCTGTATCATGGCGTTGCGGGACGGCATCATTGCGCCGACCATCGGCTATGAGGAGCCGGACCCGGAATGTGCCTTGAACGTCGTGCCGAATGTGGCGCGGGAGGCGCGGATCAACGTGGCGATTTCCAATGCCTTCGCTTTTGGAGGCTTGAACGCCGTTCTGGCCCTGCGCAAGGCGTAAAGGGCGGGGGCGCTGCCCCCCTGCGCCTTGTGGCGCATTCCCCCCGAGGTATTTTGACCAAGATGAAGTTGAAAAAAGAAAAACGCCGCGCTGGATTGGGCGCGGCGTTTTATGGTGTTTGATAAGGTCTTAGTTGCCGTTGGCCTTGTTCACCGCGTCATAGCCAGCGGTAAACCCGGCGAGGGATACGGTGAGTTCAACTTTCTGGTCCGGGGCAACGACGGGTACGATGGTCAGCTTTGCCTCATTCCCTTTCTTGAACCCGTCCACTTCGGCTTTGGTAAAGCCGATGCGGGCGATGCAGCCGATATTGGAGCACCAGGAGAAGGGGTATTTGCGGGCCTTGCCGCCATCGACCGTCATCGACAGATCAGAGGTCAGCAGGGTTTCCAGTGGGACGATAACCGTGGCACCCGCAGCGGCTTGCCCGCCGTCAGGAAGACCGAAGATGGAGATCTCGGCGACCGAATTGTCATCGGCGTCTTTGAGAAGCTGGTACAATTGGCAGGGGTCGGCACCATCTTCGGTTTTGACGCAACGCTGTTCCCAGCCGCCAAAGCTTTCAGCGACATAGGTGGAACCTACACCATCAGCGGGGGCCGCGGCACCTTCTTCGGTGCCCATCGACAAGCCATTTGTTGCTGCGGCATCTGCTTCGGCCGGGGCGGGTGTGGTAGTGTCTTGTGCAAAAGCGGCAGTGCCGATCAGAAGGCAAAGGGTCGTTGCAAGAAGTTGTGCGGTTTTTGTCACGGGCATACGGATCGTCCTTCATTGGTCTGGCATTCCGATACCATGGGTTTGGAGGAAAGTCAGGCCCGAAATAGGGGGGGGAGGCGCAAATAGTAGCGGTTTTTTGCGCAAGGGGCAGGGATATTGGTGTGGTCCGCCGGGGGGCTGGTACCAAAGAAAAAGGGCCAGCGGACCGGCCCTTTTTCAATAATTTTTTGCTCCCTGTCGGACTGGCCGACTTCATTGCAACGAACGCTACGGCGTAATGATGAAGCCGTCAACAGAAAATCGTGATAGCTTCCATCAACTAATAATATGAAAAAAAACCGCGCCTTTTCAAGGGCGCGGCAGTCTGACAGGGAGGAAGTCACACCAAGCACGCGCGATTGCGGGTCCGGCAAGATCGACTCTGGCACAGATCGGTTAACAATGTATTTTGGGAGCGTTAGGCAAGGTGGTGGGCATTGTGCACCCATAGGTTGAAAGGGCGTTTGAGTGTCAGAGGCGGATAAGATTTTTGTCGGGGGTGGCGGTGAGGGCTATGGCACGGCGCAGAACCTGCTTTTGGGGTATGGCAACCGGCATGGGTTGATCGCAGGGGCCACCGGTACGGGCAAGACGGTCACGCTGCAGATTTTGGCGGAAGGGTTTTCGGCTGCGGGCGTCCCTGTGTTCCTGTCGGATGTGAAGGGCGATTTGTCCGGCATTGCGCTGCCGGGGTCGGACCAGCACAAGTTGCATGACGCCTTCATGAAACGGGCCGCAACAATTGGTTTGGACCTGAAATATGGCGCTGCCCCGGTGACGTTCTGGGACCTGTATGGCAAGCAGGGTCACCCGATCCGCACCACGGTGGCCGAGATGGGGCCCTTGTTGCTGTCGCGCTTGCTGGAGCTGACGGAGCCGCAGGAAGGCGTGATGAACGTGGCTTTCCGGCTGGCAGATGACGAAGGTCTGCCGATGTATGATCTGAAGGATCTGCGGGCCATGCTGACCTTCATCGCGGAAAATGCGGCGGATATCAGCACAACCTATGGTTTGGTGTCGGTCAATTCGATCGGTGCGATCCAGCGGCGCTTGCTGGTGCTGGAGAATCAGGGTGGCGAGAACCTGTTCGGGGAACCCGCGCTGGAATTGGCCGATATGATGCGCGTGGACCCGGATGGGCGTGGGCGGGTAAATATTCTGGCCGCCGATCAGTTGATGGGCGCGCCGCGGTTGTATTCGACCTTCCTTTTGTGGCTGCTTTCGGAATTGTTTGAGGAATTGCCCGAGGTCGGAAACCCCGACAAACCGAAGCTGGTGTTCTTTTTCGACGAGGCGCATTTGCTGTTTGACGGTGCGCCCAAGGCGCTGGTCGACAAGGTGGAGCAGGTGGTGCGGTTGATCCGGTCCAAGGGCGTGGGGATTTACTTTATCACGCAAAAACCGGCGGATGTGCCGGATGATGTGTTGGCCCAGCTTGGCAATCGGGTACAGCATGCGCTGCGGGTGTTTACGCCGCGCGATCAGAAGGATTTGAAGCTGGCTGCGCAGACCTATCGGGAGAATCCGCGCTTTTCGACGGAAGCGGCGATCAAAGAGGTGGGGACGGGTGAGGCTGTGACCTCTTTCCTTGAAAACAAGGGGATTCCGGGCGTGGTGGAGCGCACGCTGATCCGCCCGCCCGGCAGTCAGTTGGGCCCGATTGATGCGGGTGTGCGGGCGATGCTGATGGCGGGATCGCCGGTGGCGGGGAAATATGAAGCCGAGATTGACCGCGATTCGGCCTATGAGCGGTTGAAGGCGCGGGCGGATGCCGCGGCCAAGGAAGCCGCAGAAGCAGAAGCGGCGGAGGCCAGAGCGGCGCAAGCCGCCAAGGAAGAGCAGCGTGAGGAGCGAGAATTCAACTCGGCGCGGCGCTACGACGGGCGCAAGCCCAGTGCGACGAAAACAACGCGCAAGAGCCGCTCGGATTCCGTGGGGGAGGCCTTTGCCAAATCCTTTGCGCGCCAGTTGGGGACCAAAAGCGGGCAAGCGATTGTGCGCGGGATTCTGGGATCTTTGTTCAAGAGCCGATAAGCAAAAGGCGCGCCCGTTGAGGCGCGCCTCCTGGTCTAATGGTCAACGCGTTTGAAATCGCGGATCAGATCTTTGGTTTTTTCAGCCCAGATGGTGTTTTTGGCACGGGCTTGATGCGCAGCGAAGGCATCTGCATCGACAAAGGCTTCATCCAAATGCCAGACCAGCGGGTCATCGCCCTGGCTGACCTCGAATTTCAGGCATCCGGGTTCGGCGCGGGTAAGCCGGACATGTTCGGGCAGATGGGTGCGCACCAGGTCAGCCTCTGCTTCGGTGCGGCAGGTCAATGTACCTGTGAGCGTGGTCATTCCCATTCGATTGTTCCCGGAGGTTTGGAGGTGATGTCATAGGTGACGCGGTTGATCCCTTGCACCTCATTGATGATCCGCGTGGCGGTTTCGCCGAGGAAATCATGGGTGAACGGGTAGTAATCGGCTGTCATCCCATCGACGGAGGTCACGGCCCGCAAGGCGCAGGCGAAATCATAGGTGCGTCCGTCACCCATAACGCCCACGGTACGGACGGGAAGAATGGCGACGAAGGCTTGCCAGATCTCGTCGTAAAGCCCGTGTTTGCGGATCTGGTCGATATAGACCGCATCGGCTTTCTTGAGGATTTCCAGCTTCTCGCGGGTAATCTCGCCTGGGCAACGAATGGCGAGGCCCGGGCCCGGGAAGGGGTGGCGGCCGATGAAGCTTGCGGGCAGGCCAAGCTCGCGGCCCAAGGCACGCACTTCGTCCTTGAACAGTTCGCGTAGCGGTTCGACCAGTTTCAGGCCCATCTTTTCCGGCAAGCCGCCGACATTGTGGTGGCTTTTGATGGTGACCGAAGGCCCGCCCGAGAAAGAGACAGACTCGATGACATCGGGGTAAAGCGTGCCTTGGGCGAGGAATTCCGCGCCTTCGATCTCGTTGGCGTATTTCTGGAACACGTCGATGAACAACCCGCCAATGATCTTGCGCTTGGTTTCGGGGTCGGACACGCCGTCGAGCTTGCCCAGGAAGAGCTCTGATTCATCGGCATGGATTAGCGGGATATTGTAATTGTCGCGGAACATTTTCACGACTTCTTCGGCTTCGTTCATCCGCAACAGGCCGTGATCGACAAAGACGCAGGTCAGCTGGTCGCCAATGGCCTCGTGGATCAGGACGGCGGCGACAGAGCTGTCAACCCCGCCGGACAGGCCACAGATCACCCGCTTGTCACCGACCTGGGCACGGATCTGCTCGATCGCTTGTTCGCGATAGGCACCCATGGTCCAATCGCCGCTGAACCCTGCGAGGCGAACGAAGTTCTCGTAAAAACGCGCGCCGTTCGGAGTGTGGTGCACCTCCGGGTGGAATTGCACGGCGTAGAAGCGACGCTCCAGATCAGCGGTGATCGCGAAAGGCGCGTTGGGGGAGGTGCCGAACACCTCAAACCCCGGGGCGATTTGGGAAACGTGATCGCCGTGCGACATCCAGACCTGCTCACGGTCGGTCGCGAACCAGCCGTCCAGCAAATCCGTGCGCGCGGCGGTGGGGGTGACGAAGGCCCGACCGAATTCTGCGGTGCCATGCCCGCGCTCCACCTTGCCGCCAAGGCAATGCATCATAACTTGCTGGCCGTAGCAGATGCCGAGGATCGGCACGCCAAGATCAAAGACAGACTGCGGAGGCATTGGCGCACCGGGCGCAAAAACCGAGGATGGCCCGCCGGAGAAGATCACCGCTTTGGGGGCAAATTCTGCGAGGAAGGCATCATCCACCTTATTGAACGGATGGATTTCGCAATAGACGTTCAATTCCCGCAGGCGGCGCGCGATAAGCTGCGTGACCTGAGAGCCGAAGTCGATGATGAGGAGGCGTTCATGCTGTGTCATGGCAGGGGAATAAGCGGGGACAGGCAGAATCGCAAGAGGTCAGTTGCGGCCATTTGCGGACAGCGGCGCGGGGGGCTGTTTGCCCCCCGAACGGGTTTGAAAATTCAAACCCGCCCCCCCAAGGATATTTTTGACCAGATGAAGCGGGGGGCAGCGGGTCCGGGAATGTCGGTTTTGGGTGGCAAGTGACGGAATTGAGGAGTGGTCCGTGGTGGCTCTGCGGCATAAGAACCGCGAATATGCTGCGGTTTGGCAGATCAGAAGAGGGGTTTCGCTATGAATGAAGTTGCAGGGCGCAGGGCGCGTGGCGGTGGTGGATCGGCGCGGCGGGCAGAGCGGACGGCTGTAAGTTTCGACGTGGCGAAATATATCAGCCGTAACATTCCGAATTTCGAGATTCTGAATGAAGAAGCGCTGCAGATCATCGAATATAATGCGGAAACCGTGCTGGAAGAGATTGGTGTCAATTTCGTCGACAACCCGGCGGCACTGGATCGCTGGCGCGCAGCAGGGGCGGATGTGAAGGGCGAGCGGGTGCATATTCCGCGCGGTCTGGCGCGCAAGCTATGTGCCACGGCCCCGGCCAGCTTTACCCAAGCGGCCCGCAATTCCGATCGCAATGTGGAAATCGGCGGACGCAATCTTGTGTTGGCGCCGGTTTATGGCCCACCCTTCGTGCGGGATCGGGAGAGCGGCCGGCGCTATGCCACGATGGCGGATTTCGAGAAATTCGTGAAACTGGGCTATATGTCGAAATGGTTGCACCATTCGGGCGGAACGGTGTGCGAGCCCACCGATATTCCGGTGAACAAGCGCCATCTGGATATGTTGCGCGCGCATATGGTGCTGTCGGACAAGCCCTATATGGGGTCGGTGACGGAGCCGGAGCGCGCGGCGGATTCGGTCGAAATGTCAAAGCTGCTGTTTGGGGCGGATTTCGTTGACCAGAATGTGGTGATGACCAGCCTGATCAACATCAACTCTCCGCTGACGTTTGATTCGACGATGATGGGCGCGTTGGAGGTTTATGCTGCTGCCGGTCAGGCTGCGATCATTTCGCCCTTTATCGTTGGCGGTGCGATGGCGCCGGTGACGGTGGCGGGGACGCTGACGCAAGTTTTGGCTGAAGTTTTGGCTGGTGTGGCCTATAGCCAGTTGGTGCGCCCCGGTGCGCCTGTGATCTTCGGGGCCTTTGTGACCTCGATCGACATGAACTCGGGCGCGCCGACATTCGGGACGCCGGAGGCTGCGCATATCACTTACGGGGCAGGGCAACTCGCGCGGCGGTTGAATCTGCCCTATCGGTCCGGCGGGTCGTTCTGCGGATCGAAGTTGCCAGATGCGCAGGCTGCCTATGAGACCGCGAACAGTCTCAATATGGCGCTTCTGGCGGGTGTAAACTTCATGCTCCATTCTTGCGGGTGGCTGGAGGGCGGGCTCGTTTCGTCTTTCGAGAAATTTGTGATGGATGCGGATCAGTTGGGGACGTTGCACCACCTCGCGCAGGGCGTGATGATGGATGACAACGGACAAACCATGGATGCACTGCGCGAAGTTGGGCCGGGGGGGCATTTCCTTGGCTGCGAGCATACGCAGAAGAACTTCAAGACCGCGTTCTGGCGCTCGGATCTGTTTGATTACAAGCCCTTCGAGACTTGGTATGAAGAAGGCGCGCGCGATACGGAAACGCTGGCAAGCCTGCGGGTTGCCAAGATGCTGGGGGATTATCAGGCTCCGGCCCTGGATGAAGGCATCCGCGAGTCGCTGGATGATTATGTGGCACGCAAGAAAGCCTCGATGCCGGATGCGTTTATCTGAGATTTGACGCCGCGCGCGTATGGAAAGGCCCTTCCACGGTGGAAGGGCCTTTTGCGTTTCAGACGCTGGCGCGGTTCTGGAACAGGCGCGCTTCGGCCATCAGGGCGATCAAGAGGTCGACATGCCGCGCGATGGAATAGCCGGCATCCCCTGCGCGGCGGGTTTCCTCGATCTGTTCCTCGGCAGAAAACAGGCTCTTCAGCGCGGATTCAGGGCTCGGTGGCGTGCTGGTCTTGATCAGGCGGCGCAGATCGCGCTCTCTCCGGTAGTCCTGTATGCCATGCCGCGCGGCGCGGATCAAAAGCCTGGGGCGACGCAGGTTGGACAGCAGAGTGCAGATATCTGACATGGAAAGCTCCTTTGAACTGATGCGTCAATGTTGCACCGACACAACCCTGCGTTGCATTTGCATTGTTTCCACCGAACGCTGCTTTCTCATTTGTTTATGATTTGGAAACAATTATCGGCAAAAGCGAAGATATTAACGGACATGTAACCAATGCTGCCCAAGGTTGAAAAAGTCCAAGGCTGGACGAAAAGCGCCGGAAGGGCGGCACAGGACGTTGGCATGCGATCAAATCTGAGTTCGGAAATCTCGCTTCCTGCATGGCTTCCAGATGCGGTGCGCCTTTACCTCGACCACACCGAGCAAGGCGTCTCACTGCGCCAGTTGGCGCGTCGCGAAGGGTGCCACGCCTCGACGGTGATGCGTCAGGTGCGCCGCTATGAAAGCCGCCGTGATGATCCTTTGGTGGATGAAGCATTATGCGCCTTGGGGCGGGAGCAGGGGAAACACCCACAAAATACCAGCCCGGAGGACGCCGAGACGATGACAGCGCCAATCAGACAAGCCAGCCTTGCAATCGATGAAACCATGATTCTGCGGGAAGGGCAGCGGATTTTGCGGCGCCTGGCAGAGCCGGATACCGTATTGGCCATTGCGGTGGATATGGAAAAAGCCGCGGTGCTACGCA
>JBFHGI010000071.1:0-8226 GCA_041583175.1 Pseudorhodobacter sp.
AAACCAGCGCACCGTCTGGCCCGCGTTTCTCGGGGCGGACAAGCACTTGCTCGGTCACGGTCTCGATGATGGCGGGGATGGTATCATCGGCCCAGCAAATGCCCTTGCCCTCGCTCGGCGGTGTGTCGGAGGTTTTGGTCACCAGCTCTGCCCGCAGGCTTTGCGGCTGCTGCGCTGGCGGCGGCACGCTGGGTTGGCATCCCGCCAGGACAAGCAGAAAGATCAGGGCTTTGGCGGTGCGGCGGGGCATTTGACGCTCGGTCTTATCATGATTTCGATGCACAATAGCGGCATTTCCCCCGAAGGAAAGCGGGGCGCGACCGGCAATGGGCGCTGCGTTGCGCATTGGTCGCGGCTTTGTGGGCCACAGTGCCGCTTTTTGGCTGGAAACAGCCGTTGCACAGGCTGGCAAAGGCCGCAAATTTCGCCTAAGCCATCACCAGAGACACTGACCCATAAGAGGCAAGGGATAGGCATGGCAAAGATCACCTATGTAGAATTTGGCGGCAAGGAACATGTGGTTGAGGTGAAGAATGGCCTGACCGTCATGGAAGGCGCGCGCGACAACGGTATTCCGGGGATCGAGGCCGATTGCGGTGGTGCCTGTGCCTGTTCCACTTGCCATGTCTATGTCGATCCGGCCTGGGTCGAAAAGCTGCCCGCCAAGGATGGCATGGAAGAGGATATGCTCGATTTCGCCTATGAGCCGGACCCTGTCCGCTCGCGCCTGACCTGCCAGATCAAGGTGACGGATGCGCTGGACGGTTTGCGCGTTCAGATGCCTGAAAAGCAGATCTGATGTTCCGCGTGCTTTGGCCTGTGCTTGCGGTGGGGCTTGGCCTTACCCCTGCTGTGGCCGAAGTGCGTCTGCGCGGCAGCGTGACGGATGCGCAACTGGTGCAGCCAACGGACCGCTATGATCATGGCGTGTTGGGGGATGCACTGGAATGGGGCGGATTGCGGGTGACGCATCGCTATCAGTCCGGCGCTGGCACGCGATCGAAAACGGTCGAGATCACCTTGCCGCCATCGCGCGTTTTCGAGGATGTGGAGGCGCGGGTTGCCGACCTTGACGGCGACGGTCGGGCGGAGGTTCTGGTGGTCGAAACCGATCTCGCACGCGGCGCTTCGCTCGCGGTGTATAATGTGTTGGGCCGTGTCACCGCCACGCCCTTCATCGGCCAGACCCATCGCTGGCTTGCGCCTTTGGGCGTGGGCGATATGGACGGCGACGGCCTGCCCGAGATTGCCTATGTCGACCGCCCGCATCTGGCGCGGGAGCTGGTCATCGTACAATACCGGAACCAGAAGCTCGTTGAAATCGCGCGGCTGAAAGGCGTCACCAACCACCGTATCGGCGAAAGCATGATTTCCGGCGGTATGCGCGATTGCGGGCAGGGGGCGGAGGCGATTCTTGCCAATGCCGATTGGTCGGAGGTGATGGCCGTTCGCATGGAAGGCGCTCAGCTGGTCGCGCGCAGCCTTGGGCGGTTGAGGCCCGGCAGCTTCAAGTCTGCGCTGGCCTGTCGCTGATCGGCCTGCGCAGGTCGTTCTGCTCGACAGAAAAGCCGCGGCGCTGGAAAAATCCCACGGCAGGTGCTGTCAAACGCGCATCCCGTACAGGCAGGTTGAGCCATTGCCACCCGAATGCCCGCCCTTCGGTTTCGGCGGCCTTCAGCAAAAGCGTTCCAACGCCCGAGTTGCGGCACCATTCGGTGACAAAAAGCGCGGAGATATCGGCATAATCCCCGCCTTTTTCGGCAGCGAACCCTGCGGTCAGGATAATCACCCCCACAGGCACCGGCCCGCTATAGGCCAGATGGCCCGAACTGCGGGCGGTTTTCAGAATGCGGCCCATATCCTTTGGGAAGGCTGCTTTCGCATCCCCCGTGGCCTCTTTCTGGAACTGCTGCAGCAGGGCGATGGCATCGCCTTCATAGGCCTTCCGGATCGGGAAAAGGGCAACGGTGGCGCGCATCATAAGCCTCCGGGGGCTTGGGCAGGCCAATCGGTCGCCATGTGATAGGCTTGGCCCATGGCGAGGATTGCGGCATCCGCGCCGCTGCGCCCGATAAGCTGGATGCCCATCGGCAACCCGTTGGCCCCAAATCCCGCAGGCAGCGCCAGTGCCGGCAGGCCCGCAAGGCTGGCTGGAATAACAACCTCCATCCAGCGGTGATAGGTATCCATCGCGGTCCCATTGATGCTTTGCGGCCAGCGCCACTCCGCCGGAAACGGCCATACTTGGGCCGAAGGCAAGACCAGCGCGTCATAATTCTCGAACAACCGCGCGGCGCGGGCATACCAACGCGACCGGATCACCGAGGCCTCGTAAACCGCCTGCGCGCTCAGGCCCAGCCCTTGCTCGATCTCCCACAGGGTTTCCGGTTTCGTCTGCGCGCGCTGCGCCGGATCGTCATAAAGCGCGCGCTTGGACCCTGCGCTGAGCATGGCGCGCAACGTCACCCAAGACTGCCAGAGCTGCGCGGCAGGGAAGGGGGCTGCAACAGGCTCCACCACTGCGCCCTGATCGGTGAACACCTGCAAAGCCGCCTCCGACAGCGCCAGGATCCCCGGCTCCATCGCATAGGCCCCGCCCCAATCGCCCAGCCACCCAATCCGCTTGCCCCGCAAGTCGGCGGGCTCCGGCGCGGTGAAACGCGACGCGCGGCCAAAAGGCACCAAAGGGTTCTCGCCTGCCTGCACATCCAGCAACAGCGCAAGATCGTCGATCGTGCGCGCCATGGGCCCCTCGGTCGCCAATGTCGCCAGAAATGTATCGCCCACCGCATCGGCAGGCACCAGGCCCCAGGTCGGTCGAAAGCCGTACACATTGCAAAATGCCGCCGGATTGCGCAAAGACCCCATCATATCGGACCCGTCTGCCACTGCCAGCATCCGTGCCGCCAAAGCCGCCGCCGCCCCGCCCGAAGACCCGCCCGCCGTCCGGCTCGGATCATAGGGGTTGCGGGTGACCCCATGCACCGGATTGAAACTATGCGACCCTTGCCCCCATTCCGGAACATTGGTCTTGCCGATGAAAATCGCCCCCGCCGCCCGCATTCGCGCCGCCAGAATATCATCTTTCTGCGGCACGAATCCCGCAAAAACGGGGGAGCCATAGGTCGTCCGCAGCCCCTTTGTCGCAACCAGATCCTTCACGGCAAACGGCAGCCCATGCAACGGCCCGCCGACCTTGGCCGCATCCGCCGCACGTGCCGCGGCCATCAGATCATCCACATCCCGCAAGCTGACAATCGCATTGATCGAAGGGTTCACCGCCTCGATCCGCGCCAGATAAGCCGTCATCACTTCCACGCAGGATATCTCCCGCCCAGCGATACGCGCCAGCACCTCCGAAGCCGACCACCCTGTCACCTCCACGTCGCTGCCTTTCATCTGGTCAAAAATATCCTGGGGGTTTGGGGGCAACGCCCCCAAGTTTTCCTGTTTCCGGGGGCAAGGCCCCCGGACGGGTCGGCGGGGGCTCGATGCCCCTGCCGACCCGCGCCGTCTTACTTCTGCAATTCGGTCCAGATCGCCGTCAGATATTCCTGCGATTTCTGGCCGCAGGTCGGCAAGAACCGCCCCGCTTTGGCATGCTCTTCCGGTGTCACCACTTCCGGTGCGGATTTCATATCCTCGGGCATGAACTCCGCCGAACCCGCGATGCCATTGGCATAGCGCGCAAAGGCAGAAATCATCGCGGCATTTTCCGGCAGCATGATGAAATCAATGAACTTATAGGCATTGTCCACGTTCTTGGCATCCGACAGTAGCGCCACCGAATCCATGAACAACGGATAGCCTTCGCGCGGATAGCCAAAGGCCACGTCCGGGTTCGCCATCCGCGCCCGCATGGTCGAGCCGTTCCAGTTCACGCTTGCCGCCCAGTCATTGTTCGACAGCTTTTCCGTCGCGCCGTAATCCATCGCCAGCCAGTCGGCCTTGGCCGCAACCACCAGATCGCGCACTTTTTTCAAAACTTCGGTATCTTCGGTGCAAGGCTCACCGCCCACGTTGAAGATCGCCATGTTCAGCACATCGGTCATCTCCGGCACGACGTTGATCTTGCCTTTCAACTCTTCCGGCACACGCAGGAACACGTCGGATGTATTGATGTCGCCTTTGTAGACCGAGGTATTCACGGCCACGCCGACCGAGCCCCACTGCCACGGCACCGAATATTTGCGCCCTTCATCCCAAGGCACGTTCACCCATTCCGGCGCGATATTGCCGTGATTGGACAGTTTCGACAGGTCAAGCTCCTGTACCAGACCTTTCTCGATCCAGATCGGGATGTAATTGGCCGACGGCACCACGAGGTCAAAGCCGGAGCCGCCAGCCTCTACCTTCGCCAGCGCAGCGGTGTTGCTGTCATAATCCGTCACCGTCACCTTGATGCCGGTTTCTTCCTCGAACTTCTTCAGCAGGTCGGGCGAGGTATAGTTGCCCCAGTTATAGAGCTGCAATTCGCCCTCGGCAGCAGCAAGCGAGGTGCTTGCCAGCAGCAGAGCCGTCGCGGTCAGGATTTTTTTCATTTTTAGTCTCCCATGGTTGGTTTTTTGTTCTTAGTCTTTCTTCCGCGTCAAAAGGAAAAACGCGGTCAGCAGCAGGACCGTCAGCGCCAGCAACACGGTCGAGATCGCGTTGACCTCGGGTGTGATGGCGCGGCGCATCTGGCCCAGCATATAGGTGGGCAGTGTATCCTGCCCGCCGGATTTTACAAATTCGGTGATCACGACATCATCAAGGCTGATGACAAAGGCCAGCATCGCCCCCGCGATAATCCCCGGCAGCATCAGGGGCAGGGTGACAAAGCGGAAGGTCTGCCAATGGCTGGCATAAAGATCCCCTGCAGCGGTTTCCAGCGTCAGGTCCATGCCTTCCAGCCGCGCGCGGATGGGCAGATAGGCGAAGGGGATGCAAAATGCCGCATGGGCAATGATCAGATAAATCAGGCCGTTATACCCAGTCGCCACCTTGATCGCGGCGAAAAAGATCAACAGCGCGACTGCCGTCACAATCTCGGGCACCATCAGCGGTTGGTTGATCATCACATAGATGAAGGTTTGCCCTTTGAACGCCTTGCGGCGCGTGGTGCCAAGCGCGGCCATGGTGGCCACGGTCGTCGCAATGGCCGAGGCCGAGGCCGCAATAATCAAAGACCGGAAGGTCGCCCCCTTCACCGCCTCATTATCCCAGGCCTTGCTATACCAATCCAGCGAGAAGCCGTCCCAGACCGCAACCGACTGGCCCGCGTTGAAGCTGTAGACGACCAGCGTGATGATCGGCAGGTAAAGCAGCACGAAGGCCGTCAGCGCGATGGCGCGAAAGCCGGGAAGGCGGGCGATTTCAAAGCTGCGCTCAGCCATGCGGGTTGCCCTCCTTATTCGCGGCGCGGACATAGATCAGCAGGGCGATCATCACCACCACCAGCAGTGTCATTGACAGCGCGGCCCCCAATGGCCAGTTGCGTCCCTGGCCGAATTGCAACTCGATGAAGTTGCCGATCATCATGTTCTTGCCGCCCCCCAGAACCCGCGGGGTCACATAGGCCCCAAGCGAGGGCACAAAGACCAGAATGGACCCTGCCACGATCCCCGGTTTCACGATGGGCAGGATCACCCGGCGCAAGACCCGCCAGCGGCTGGCGTAAAGGTCATAGCCTGCCTCCAGCAGGCGCATATCGAAACGGTCGATCGCGGCGTAAAGTGGCAGCACCATCAGCGGCAGATAGACATAGGCCATCCCGATCAGCACCGCCGTATCGGTATAGATGATGCGGATGGGTTCCGAGATCACGCCCAGCCAGATCAGCGAGGTGTTGAGCAAGCCCTCATTGCGGATCACCTCATTGATCGCCACGGTGCGGATCAACAGGTTGGTCCAGAAGGGAATTGTGATCAGGAACAGCCAGAAGGCCCGCTGCGCCGGGGCGCGTGTGGCGATGAACCATGCGGTCGGAAAGCCCACGGCAAAGGTGATCGCGGTGGTCATCAAGGACAATTTGACCGAGCGCCAGAAGATCGACAGATGCGCATCCGCCAGCTTCAAGGTGCCGTCAAAGATGTCACGGGTATAGAGGATGCCGATCCAGCCGCTCAGATCGAAATCCCAGACCACATTGCCATATTGGCCGGGGGCCAGAAACGAATAGGTCAGCACGATCAACAGCGGGCCGGAGGCGGCAAACAACAGCACAATCAGCGCGGGCGTCGAGAGCAGCCAGGCAGACCGTGTGCGCGCAGCCTCGGCCTTGGTTTCAGCGTCAGAGGGCATGGCTTAATCCTCCAACACTTGCAGGGCGTCGGTTGGAAGGATCACGCCGACCTCATCGCCGTTTTGCAAATCCATCCCGCCTGTGCTGGGAATTTGCTGGCGCGCGACGATTTTTGTGGAATCCGACAAGGCAAGATGCACATGGGTATCCGTGCCGAAATACACGGTGGAGGCAACGCGGGCAGGCATCGCCCCCGCTGTGCCGGTTGCCGCAAGCCGTACCTGTTCGGGACGAATGGCCAAGCTGACGGCACCTTGTTTCGTGGGTAGATCAAGCGCGGCGCCATTGCCTAGCACCACTTGCCTGCCATCGCTTTGTCCGGTCAGGAAATTCGTCTCGCCAATGAAGCTGGCAACGAAGCGGTTGGCGGGGCGGGTGTAAATGTCGCGTGGCGCGCCGACCTGCTGGATATGGCCCGCCGACATCACGGCGATGCGGTCGCTCATCGTCAGGGCTTCTTCCTGATCGTGGGTGACGAAGATGAAGGTGATGCCGGTTTCCATCTGAAGCCGCTTCAACTCGATCTGCATTTCCTTGCGCAGCTTGAGGTCGAGCGCCGACAGCGGTTCATCCAGCAGCAGCACTTTGGGGGCAGGGGCAAGCGCGCGGGCCAAGGCCACGCGCTGCTGCTGGCCGCCCGAAAGCTGGCTGGTCTTGCGATTGGCCATCGGTTCCAGCTGCACCAGCCCCAGCATCCGCGCCACGGTTTCCTTGATCTCCGCACGCGGGCGGTTCTGCATTTCCAACCCGAAGCCGATGTTCTGCGCCACGGTCAGATGCGGAAACAGCGCATAGCTTTGGAATACCGTGTTCACGGGCCGCTTGTTGGGCGGCAGATGCGTGATGTCATCGCCGCCAAGCAGGATCTGGCCCGAGGTTGGCGTCTCAAACCCCGCGATCAGGCGCAGCAAGGTGGTTTTTCCGCAGCCAGAGGGGCCAAGCAGCGTGAAAAACTCGCCTTGCCGGATTTGCACGGACACATCGTCCAGCGCCCTGACGGCAGCCGCCCCCTGACCAAATGCTTTCACCGCATTGCGGGCTTCGACGGCAATCGGCATGTCGTTCATGCTGTGCTCCTTTGGATCATGACCTTACCCTATGCTGGCGTTTTTACGAATGGCAAGCGACTTTACCAAATGGTCTAGAACGCGCCGGCCCAAAGCGGTGGGATACGGTGGCCCCAAGGCGCGGCCCGCTCAAGTTCTGCACAAAGAGCGATTAAGTCTTCATCACTTCCGAAACGGCTGGCCAGATGAATGCCGATGGGCAGGCCATTGGCGGACTGGCCCAAGGGGACCGAAGCGGCAGGCTGGCCAGAGGCATTGAACACCGCGCAGAAGGGCGAATAGGCAAACACCCGGCCCGGTCCGATGCGGTAATCGACGTAATCCTCCGGCTGATGATTGAAGCGCCCGATGGTCGCGGGCGGCTCGGCCAAGGTCGCGCTCAGGATCACATCCGGTGCATCCGGCCCGTCGAACACGGCCGCCATTTCACGACCGAAAGCGTGGATTTCGTTCACCGCCTCAAGGTACCGCGTGGGGTGCAGGGTTTCGGCATAAGCCACGGCGCCGCGCGCCACGCCTTCGACGAGTTCGGGTGAAAGCGCACGCGTTTTCAATGCTTTGCGGATGGAAAGCGCGGTGCCGATGGCAACGATATCCGTCCAGGCCCGCATCATGCCAAGCATGTTGGCGCGGGGCAGGCCGGGGCTGACATGATGGCCAAGGCTTTCCAGCAAATGCCCCGTCTGATGCACCGCTGCGGCGCAGTCTGGGTGGATCGCATCGCCGGTAAAGGAGGTATCGCAGAGCATCACCCGCATCCGGCGCGGTGGGCGGCTGATCGCATCGGCATGGCTGCGGAGTAGCGGGGGCGCTGCATAGGGCGCGCCAAGGTCTGCGCCTTCGCAGGCGTCCAGCATGGCGGCGGTATCGCGCACC
>JBFHGI010000072.1:0-8197 GCA_041583175.1 Pseudorhodobacter sp.
CGGTTCTGCGCGGCGATATCATCAACGGCGCACCGCGCATTGATGGTCGTGATACCACCACCATCCGCCCGATCGTGTCGGAAACCGGTATCCTGCCGCGCACCCACGGTTCGGCCCTGTTTACCCGTGGCGAAACCCAAGGTCTGGTTGTCACCACTTTGGGCACAGGCGAGGATGAGCAGTTCATCGACGCGCTGACCGGTACGTCGAAATCGAACTTCCTGCTGCATTATAACTTCCCTCCCTATTCGGTGGGTGAAGTTGGTCGTTTCGGCCCCCCCGGCCGTCGCGAAATCGGTCACGGCAAGCTGGCATGGCGCGCGCTTCAGGCGGTTCTGCCTGCGGCAACCGACTTCCCCTACACCATCCGCGTGGTGTCCGAGATCACGGAATCCAACGGTTCCTCCTCGATGGCATCGGTTTGCGGTGGCTCCTTGTCCATGATGGATGCAGGCGTGCCGTTGAAAGCTCCGGTTGCCGGCGTAGCGATGGGTCTGATTCTGGAAGAGGACGGCAAGTTTGCAATCCTGTCCGATATCCTAGGTGACGAAGACCACCTTGGCGATATGGACTTCAAGGTGGCTGGCACCGAGAACGGCATCACCTCCTTGCAGATGGACATCAAGGTTGCAGGTATCACGCCCGCAATCATGGAAAAAGCGCTGGCACAGGCCAAAGACGGCCGGATGCACATCCTTGGCGAAATGGGCAAGGCCTTGACCTCGGCGCAGGCGTTCAGCGCCTATGCACCGAAGATCGAAACCATGACCGTGCCGACCGACAAGATCCGTGAAGTGATCGGTTCGGGCGGCAAGGTGATCCGCGAGATCGTCGAAGTGTCGGGTGCCAAGGTTGATATCAACGATGATGGTGTGATCAAGATTGCGTCGAACAACGCGGATGCAATCAAGAAGGCCTATGACATGATCTGGTCGATCGTGGCCGAGCCGGAAGAAGGCAAGATCTATACCGGTAAGGTTGTGAAGCTGGTCGATTTCGGCGCCTTTGTGAACTTCTTTGGCAAGCGTGACGGTTTGGTCCATGTGTCCCAAATCGCCAACAAGCGCCTGCAGCACCCGAATGAGGCGCTGAAAGAAGGTCAGGAAGTGAAAGTGAAGCTCTTGGGCTTTGACGATCGCGGCAAGGTGCGTCTGGGCATGAAGATGGTTGACCAGACAACCGGCGAAGAGATCACCGAAGCCGCTGCCGAGGCTTGATTTTTAGCGCATGAAAAGAAGGGTCCCGGTGGAAACGCCGGGGCCCTTTTGCTATCAAGCGGAATGCCTTCGGCATAAGCCTTATTGGTAAGAAAGGGGGGCGCTGCCCCCAAGTTTGCATTGCGGGCAATGCAAACACCCCCGGGATATTTCTGACCAGATGAGATCGGGGTGTGTTTGTGATGTGGCGTTCGTAGGAGAACGGGCGGAAGATGGGGGCAGGCGTGATTTTCAAGCGGTTTACCAAAGGCGATGCCGAGAGTGTGGCGGAGTATTCCCCTTGTGAGGCCTATCGTTATGCCCTGACGCGGGTTTGGGATCACTCGGGTGACAAAGTGACCTTTGTGATGCTGAACCCCTCGACGGCCACAGAGGTACAGAATGACCCCACGGTGGAGCGTTGTGAGCGGCGGGCGCGGGCTTTGGGGTTCGGGGCGTTCCGGGTGGTGAATATCTTTGCCTTTCGCGCGACCGATCCAAAAGTGATGCGGGCGCAAGGGGATCCGGTGGGTACGGGAAATGATGCCGCGATTCTGGCGGCGGCGGAGTGGGCGGATCAGGTGGTCTGTGCCTGGGGCAGCCATGGCGCCCATCTCGGGCGTGGGGCGGAGATTGAGGCTTTGCTTCGGAGCCTGAATATCCCGCTCTATCAACTCGGGCTGACAAAGCATGGCCAACCCAAACACCCGCTTTATATCGGCTATGACCGGCAACCGGAGATTTGGGCCTGAGTTGGTAGGTCGGGAAGCCTTGGGTTCAGGCATGTTGGCGGGACAATCCCGGTTGCATCAATGCTGTCGCGTGCAGGGCTGCCAATCGCGGCAAGGCGTTGGCCCAATGGGTTGCGCGGGTTGCGACTGGCGGGTCACAAGCTGTCGGATGGCAGTAACGTGAGCGCATTCAGGCTCAGGCCGGCACCATTCGCGATAACCGCCAAGGGTATACCGTCCAGCAGCACTGTCGCATCATCCGACTCTTCCTCGGTCAGAAGTTCGATTGTCGGGTTGGGATGCGCCATGGCATCATAGAGCACAACAATGTCATCCTCATCAGGGTCATAGTCTGTGATGCGGGCGAATTCGCCTTCACTCAACCAGTCACCGATTGTGAAGATATCCGCCCCGGCGCCACCATTGGCATAGTCGCCCGCGCCAAGGTAAAGATGGTCATCCCCCGCGCCGCCGTTCAGGAAATCCACATCCTCTGCACGCGTGTCTTCGGTGTCGAAGCCCCAGATCGTGTCATTGCCGTTATTGCCGTCCAGCGTGTCGGAGCCTGCGCCGCCGTGCAAAAGGTCATCGCCAAATCCACCTGCAAGCCAGTCATCACCCTCACCGCCGTTTAGCGAATCATCGCCGGAGCCGCCCAGAAGGGTATCGTCACCCTCACCGCCGTCCAGATCATCGTCATCCATATGGCCGGCCAAGGAGTCATTCCCCGTCCCCCCTTGCATCAGGTCATTGCCGTCTTCGCCTTGGGCAACGTCATCATCAGCGCCGCCGATCACGGTATCATCGCCGCCGCCAGCGTTGAGATAGTCTT
Organism: Pseudorhodobacter sp.; assembly: GCA_041583175.1. Taxonomy (GTDB): domain Bacteria; phylum Pseudomonadota; class Alphaproteobacteria; order Rhodobacterales; family Rhodobacteraceae; genus Pseudorhodobacter. Next base: position 2,760 of record JBFHGI010000072.1, read on the forward strand.
CGCCTTCGCCGCCAAACATAAGGTCATCGCCGTCACGACCGTCCAGCAAATCATCGCCGTCGCCGCCGTCAAGGGTATCTGACCCGGCATCACTGGCAAGAATATCGTCACTCGCGGTACCGGTGATCCGAGTGTTTTCAGGCGGTGAAACAGAAATATCGCTGCTTTCACTTTCATTCGGGGCGGAACTGTCGCTAAAGCTTGTCGCATCGACCTGCTGTGCCGCAGAGGCAATGTCCAGCAGGTCTACAGTCTCGTCCGAATCGCTGCCTGAGGCGTTTTGATGCGCGTTATCTTCGGCCCCATCCGTATCGCCTGTTTCGGCGTCCGATTTGGGCGTAGCGGTCAGAAGGCCGTCCGCCACAAAGCTACCAATCAACGCTCCGAATAACCCCAAAAGTCCCAGCACGGCCACAGCCTCCGCAATACACCCAAACAATGCCCCAACATTCTGTTAACCATAATTCTGTTAACACTTTGGAACAATTGGGTTTATAGGGTCCAATCGTGGCATGAAACCGGCCCAGAATCCAGCAGGATGGGGCGAAACCGGGGCAAATTGTTCAACATTGGTTAAAATGCGCGGGTTCAGCGGCTTGTCCATGGCAATGCCGCAGGGCGGGGCTCGATGCCCCAAGCTGCGGCCGCCCCCCGCGCAGCGGTCAATCGTTGAAGACGCGGCTGGGATGCAACTCGCCGCCTTTGTAGATACCGACAGCCACCGCGCGCCCCATGTAACTGGCCCAGGCCTCGTCGCCATAATCCGCGTTAGCGCTTAACACGATGCCGGGGTTGCCGTGGCGCAAGCGGGTTGCGCCCTCGGCGGTTGTCGGCAGTTCCGGCAAATCACCAAGGCCAAGCTCCAGCGGCAGCAAGAACGCATCCAGCGCACCGGTTTTGCCCAGACTGTCCAACTGCTCGATGGAAATGCCTTTGGCGGCGTCGAACGGGCCGGACCATGTGCGTCGCAGCCAGAGAACATGGCCAAAGCAGCCCAAAGCCTCGCCCAGATCGCGCGCGATAGAGCGGACATAGCCGCCTTTGCCGCAGACCATTTCCAGTTCCACGTGGTCGGCGTCAGGGCGCGCAATAATCTCCAGCTTCTCAACCCACAGGGGGCGTGCCGCCAGCTCCATTTCACCGCCGCCGCGCGCGATGTCATAGGCGCGTTCTCCATCCACCTTGACGGCGGAAAACTGCGGGGGGACTTGCTCTATCTCACCGCGGAATTGCGCCAGTGCTGCGGCAATCTCGTCATCACTGGGCCGCAGATCCGAAGTCTGGATCACTTCACCCTCGGCATCATCGGTCTTGGTTGCGACGCCAAGCCGGACCACGAAGCGATAGCATTTCAGCGCATCCGTGATGTAGGGCACCGTTTTGGTCGCTTCACCCAAGGCGACAGCCAGAACGCCCGTCGCATCCGGATCAAGCGTGCCCGCATGCCCCGCCTTTTGCGCATCCATCGCCCATTTCACTTTGCTGACGACAGCGGTGGAGGTGATTCCCGCAGGCTTGTCCACCACCAACCAGCCCGAAATCGCGCGGCCTTTCTGTTTGCGTGCCATGATACTGCCCCCTGCGTGGAAAAAATGTCTGCTAGCCCGCGACACGGGGCGCGTCAAGGTTGGGCCTTAGGGCTTTATCCAAACAGAGTTTTCATAATCCCATTGCAAGCCAAGTGCCTCCTTGGCTGCAAAAATGACCTCACTGTTGTCGTAGTTCAGGCTTTCTGTCGTGCAATCCAATGTGGTGAGGATTGTATCGCCTTTAAGTACGGTAACGCTTGCATAGGGCGGCGGCGGGTTGGCAGCGTCAGCTTCGGAAAAGAGCCGTGGTGTGCCGGCGCCGACCTCATAGCGATAGCCATCATTTGTGAAGCTGACGTTTTCCCAGATGTCCCTGCCAACGCCCGACCAGGGCTGATACGCGAGCTCCAGCATCGGGGAGGACAACACCAGATCAGGCTTCTGACCAAGTGGCCCATAGCGGTAAGTGGCCATATCTGCCGTGTAGCACACCGACATTTCGGTTTTGCGGCCTTCAATCTGGCAAGAGACAAAGCGCTGTTCGGTTGCGGCGCAGTCTGCCCAAAGCGCCTGCGGGGCGCAAATTGCCAGTGCCAAGACAACACGTCTGACCATCTCTATTCCCCTGCGACAACGCCGACGATCGGTCCCATCTGAAAGCCGAAATCGTTGCGGCTGATCTCTGGTGCGTAAAGACGGCTGATCTTGCCATCAAAATACAAGGCGTTTGGCGTATCAAGCCCGTCGCGGAACAGACGCCCGAATTCGCTGAAATTCACGGCTTGGCCTGAAATCGCGAGATAGGCGGTCTTGCCATCAGCTGAAACGCCGACCCCGTTGCGGATATAGCGGCTGTCGCTTTTCGGTAGAAAGCGCGGGTGCAGCGCACCGTCGATCACCAGCATCGGCCCGGATTGGGTGGCAAAGCGGCACGCGGGCGGATTGTCCTTGAAGGCGCGGGATTCCACGACCCTGAACCCGTCTTCCGCGATGCAAAATACACCATTTGGCAGCAGGCCGAAATTCCCCGGCCCGTCGCTGGTAACAATCCGGCTTTGCTCGGCACCTTCGGTCACCAGCAGGCCAACAGGCGCGCGGTCGGCGTGGTACATGCCTGCGTTCATCGCAAAGCGCAGCTTCTTGCCTTCCCGCTTCAAGCTGTCATCGACCCGCCCGAAGCTGCCCAGAATGGCACCGGAGGCATCTGCGTGAAAGATGCGCAGGTCCTCGGTCGCGGAGACCTCGCAAACGGTATAGGGGAGCGCCTCGAAGCTGATGTCGCGGCAGGCCGCGCTGGCAAGCTCTGGCGTGGCGGCAGCCACGGCCAAAGCGGCGAGGGCCTTAAGCCTCATCGCCGTCATCTCGGGCGTTTTCCACATCGCGACGCACCCGTTCATCCCCCAGCAAGCGGCGGGTTTCGTCCAGTTGATCATAGGTGATATCGCGGCGGAAGCGCAGTTCCGGCACATGCTTGATGATCATGCCCTTGCTGACATGGTGACGCAATTCGCCCTGATGCTTGGCCAGCAGCGCGATAGCGCCGTCCACATCATCGCCGCCCAGCGGCATCACATGCACGGTGGCCACGCGCAGGTCGGCAGACATCTGCACCTCGCCCACGGTGATATAGAGGCGGTTGAGGTCCGGGTCATGCACATCGCCACGCGACAGCACCTCGGACAAAATCCGGCGGATCAATTCGCCAACACGGAGTTGACGCTGCGAAGGCCCCTTGGCCGAGGTAAGGTTCTTTTGTGCCATGGCCTCCACATAGGGCGGAATCACTTGCCCCGCAACGGGCATCACCGAAAGTTTGCGCTTTGCCGCTTGCGTCGCGCATGCTTTCTGGCCGCTGTCCTTGGGGCGGGCGCGGGGGGCTGCGCTGCCCCCCGCGTCCATTGTGCAGGCACAATGGACGTCCCCCCGCAGGTATTTCTGCCAAGATGAAGGGGTGAGGCGTTTCAGGTCGATGCGGCGCGCGTGATTTCGGCCTCTGTCAGCCCGTAGCGGGGGGCAAAGCGGGCGCGGGCTGCGACAAGGCGCGGATCGTCGGGGCGCATGCCCAAGGTGCGGATGAATTCGATGCGTTGCTGCGATTTCAGCGCTTCGCGGTCAATCGCTGTTCCCATGGCGCGGTCGATCACCTCTCCGCCCGGCGAGACGTGGAACCAGCGCGAGAAGTCGCGGAAATGGTGTTGGTTGTGCAAGGTGGTGACATGGCGTTCGACTGCGGTCTTGGGGACAGTGAGGTGGGCGGTCATGTGAAACCATTCATAGCCCAGAAAGGTAATGATGCCGCCGACAGGCACGATCGCCACGGCGATGGGCAGTGCGTTTGGGGTCAGGAGGGCCAGCAGCGCCCAGGTCACGCCAAAACTGGTGCAAAGCACGGGAAGCGCAACCCAGATCGGCACGAAGAACAACCCGTGATTGGTGGGGAAGTCATGGTGCCCGTAATGCGCCTGATAGAGCAGGTCGAACGCCCATTGGCGGCGGGGCGGGGCGAGGTGGAAGATATAGCGGTGCAGGGAATATTCATTCAGCATCTGCGCAGGGATACCGAAAACGACAAAGGCCCAGGCCCAGACCGGCCCGTTTATCGCAAGCCAGATCATTGCCCCCAGGCAGATCAGCGCCATGACGCGCACAGACATATGGCGAAACATCAGGCGCAGACGCTGCATTGGACCCCCTCCATTTGCAGCAAGATTGCCCGATAAGGCGCGGCGTGTCGCGTTTTACGTTGCGCCACTGTGATCGGGGCTGCGCGGCGGATCGCCCTTTGCGCTGCTTTGCACTTCGGGCTACACAGGCGCAAAGCAGTTAGGGAATGATATTATGGCCGAGCTTCCGGGAATCGTTGTCACAGGTGCCTCGGGCCGCATGGGGCAAATGCTGGTGCGCACCATCACGGCTTCGGACAAGGCGCGGCTGGTCGGCTGCGTGGAGCGAACGGGCCACGACTGGGTCGGGCGCGATATCGGGGAGGCGATGGGCGGCGCTGCCCTTGGCGTCACCGTCACCGATGACCCGCTCGAGGCGTTTGCGGTTGCGCAGGCGGTGATCGATTTCACTGCCCCTGCCGCCACGGTGGAATTTGCGGGGCTGGCGGCGCAGGCCCGCCTTGTCCACGTCATCGGCACAACGGGGATGGAGCCTGACCACATCGCCAAGCTTGGCCCCGCCGCGCGTCATGCGGTGATCGTGCGGGCGGGGAATATGTCGCTTGGCGTCAATCTGCTGACACGGCTGACGCAAAAGGTGGCGGCGGCGCTGGACGCGGATTGGGATATCGAAGTGGTCGAGGCGCATCACCGCATGAAGGTGGACGCACCCTCCGGCACCGCCTTGATGCTGGGCGAGGCGGCGGCCGCCGGGCGCGGTGTGGCGCTGTCGGATGTGCGCGATTCGGGACGTGACGGCATCACAGGCGCCCGCAAGCGCGGGGATATCGGCTTTGCCGCCATTCGCGGCGGCGATGTGGTGGGCGAGCATGACGTGATCTTTGCCGCCGATGGCGAGCGGATCGTGCTGCGCCATCTGGCAACCGACCGCGGCATCTTCGCACGCGGCGCGCTGCGGGCTGCGGTTTGGGGCATCGGCCAGAAGCCTGGCGAATATGACATGATGGATGTGTTGGGCCTGTAACTTGCCCTAGCGCCCAGAGTGATCCAATTGCTGCCCTTCTGCGTAGGAAGGTCTACGGAGGATCACATGAAACATCTTTTACTTGTCGCTTTGCTTGCCCTGCCCGGTCTCGCCATGGCGGACGGCTTTGCCCCCATCGCCAAGAAGCAAGAGTTCGTCAACCTGATTTCCGGCAAGGCGCTGACCCGTTTCGGCATCACGCTGAACGTGTCGCCCGGTGGCGCGATCAATGGCAGCGCCTTTGGCACGCCTGTGACAGGC
>JBFHGI010000073.1:0-8141 GCA_041583175.1 Pseudorhodobacter sp.
AGGGTTTCACCGGCAGGATTCCGGCCGCATTCTGGTTGCCGGAGAGGAAATTCAGGAAAAGCCCGCGCATCGGCGCGATGTTGGCATGGTGTTTCAGGATTACGCCGTTTTCCCGCATCTCAGCGTGTCGGCCAATGTGGCCTTTGGCCTGAAGCAGCGCAAAGTCGCAGCCTCCGAGATGGCCTCCCGCGTGACCGAGGCGCTGCGCATGGTGCAGCTTGACGCTTTTGCCGAACGGATGCCGCACGAGCTTTCTGGCGGGCAACAGCAGCGTGTCGGCCTTGCGCGTGCGATGGTCATCAACCCGACCGTGTTGTTGATGGATGAACCCTTGTCCAACCTCGATGCCAAGTTGCGCGTGGATTTGCGGGCTGAACTGCGCCGCATCCAGCAGGATCTGGGCATGACAACCGTCTATGTGACCCACGATCAGGAAGAGGCGCTGGCGATGTCCGATATCGTCTGCGTCATGTTCGGCGGCATCATCCAGCAAGCCGCCTCTCCTTTCGATATCTACCGCCTTCCGGCCAACCGCTTTGTCGCGAATTTCGTGGGGGGCAACAACTTCCTTTCGGCGGCTTTGACCGATGGCCGTGCCAGCCTGAAATCCGGCGGCGCTTTGGTGGCTGATGTGCAGGCTCCGGCGGGGCAGGGCATCGTGGCCTCCGTCCGCCCCGAGGCGGTGCGCGTGGGCGCCGACACGGGTGCGAATGACAACACGATCACAATTCCCGTCCGCGTCCGCGATGTCAGCTTCATCGGGCGCGAGGCCGAGGTGCATGGCATCACCGAAACCGGCGAGGATCTGCGTGCGATTGTCCGCCCCAGCGCCGGGATTCTGGCCCTGAAACAAGGGGCCGAGGCGCAGTTCAGCTTTTCCCGCAGCGATATGCTGGTGTTTGAAGACCACGAAACCGGGCGGAGGCTGTGATGGAAACCGCAGTACCCGGCATGATGACCAAGCTCAAACGCGGGCTGGATTTCTGGACGATGATCACAATCGGCATTGCCCTTGTTCTGGGCATCCTGCTGATCCTGCCCATCGCGAGCGTCTTTCTCGTCAGCTTTTTCGACGCCGAAACCGGTGCCTTCACGCTGAACAATTACAAAGAGATTTTCACCCGCAATTACTACATCAACGGGCTGAAAAATACGCTCTTCGTCGGGCTGATGGGCACGCTTGGGGCATGCCTCGTCGGGGTGCCCTTGGCCTTTTTCACCGCCCGCTTCCGCATAAGGGGCCGCGCGCTGATCTCGACCATGGCGATTTTGGTGCTGGTGGCGCCGCCTTTCATCGGCGCCTATGCCTGGATCATCATGCTGGGGTCTAACGGCTTCATCACCAATTTCTTCGCCAGCATCGGCATCAACACGCCCACGATCTATGGCGCGCACGGGGTGATTTTGGTGTTTACCCTGAAGTTCTTTCCCTTCGTCTATCTGATGACGCAAACCGCCCTGAACTCCGTCAACAAAAGCTTCGAGGATGCCGCCGAAAACCTTGGCTGCACCGCGTTGGAGCGTTTCTTCAAAATCACCCTGCCGCTGGTGTTTCCGGCTGTCAGCACCGGTGCGATCATCTGTTTCGTGCTGTCGATTGCCGATTTCGGTACGCCCGCGATTCTGGGTCGCGGTTTCCGCACCCTCTCGACCATCGCCTATTCGGCCTATACCTCCGAATTGGGCGGCACGCCGACAATGGCGGTCACGGTGTCGCTGGTGATGATGGCAATCTCCATCCTCGCCCTGCTGATCCAGCGCCGCATCCTGTCCCGCCGCCGCTACGCCAGCGCGCTGACCAACCGGCCCAAGCCGCAGCAACTGTCAGGCATGCCCAACGTCCTGACGCATCTTTACTGCTATCTGGTGGTCTTTGTGGCGATGTCACCGACCTTCGTCGTGATCTACACCTCGTTTCTGGAAACCAATGGTCCGGTCTTTACAGGGGAATACGGCTTCAACAGCTACCGCCGCGTATGGTCGGACGCGCCCGAAGCGATTTTGAACAGCTTCAAATTCTCGCTGATCGCCGTGGCGCTGATCGCTGTGGCCTCGGGCCTGATCTCCTATATCATCGTGCGCCGTGACAATATGGCCTCCGGCGCGATCGATGTGCTGATGATGGTGCCCTATCTGGTGCCGGGCGTGGTGATGGCGATCGGTTTTGTCACCACCTTCCGCACCGAGTGGTTTGACCTTTCGGGAACGGCACTGATCATCGTGATGATCTTCTTCATCCGCCGGTTGCCCTATGGTGTACGGTCCACCACAACCAACATGCGCCAGATAAAACCCTCGATGGAAGAAGCCGCCGTCAACCTCGGGGCCTCTCCGCTCAAGGCCTTTGTCACCATCACCGTGCCGCTGATCATGCCCGGCCTGATCGTCGGCTCCCTGATGAGCTTCATCACCGCCATCAACGAGCTGTCCTCGACCCTGATCCTCTACACCTCCCGCACGGTGACGATGCCGGTCAAGATCTACATCTCGGTTCTGGACGGTGAATTTGGGCTGGCGGCAGCACTCTCAACTATCCTGCTTTTGTGCACAGGGGTCTGCGTCTACGCCGTATTCCGCTTTGCCGAAGATCGCGAATCCTCTTTCATCTGAGTTTTCGCACCACAGTCCCAAACCCCATTGCTTGCTGGAGTTCCCATGCAAATCTCTTCGTTTACCTTGCCAAAGGACCGGTTCCAGCGCGTGCCGAATGACGACACGGTCCTGATCCTGCCGGGCGTTCTGGGGGTTTTTGACGGGGCCACCTCCCCGCAAAAGAAAGGCCCTGTCGGCCGAAGCTCCGGCCGTCTGGCCTCTCAGGCCGCGGCGCAGGCCGTGGCGCGGCTGGCCTTGGACGATGATCTGATGACCCTGCCGCCGGCCACCATCTTCGCCGCCATCAGCGCGCGGATTCGTGCCGCAAACCAAAGCCAGAATATGGAGGGTAAGCCCTCCACGACGATGGCGCTTGCCGTGTTCGGGGCCGCGGAGCTGCGGCTTTTGCTGGTGGGTGACAGCAGTATCCGCCTGAACGGTGCGCAGATGGTGCAGCGAACCAAACCGATTGATGATGTTTCCACCCATTCCAGACTGGCGGTTCACGCGATCCTGTCGCAGCGCCACGAAAACCCCGATCAGGTCGAGGCCCTGACCCGCCTCGTCACCTTTGAAGGCTATGACGAAGCGGTCCAGCAGAACATCCTGACCGCGCCCGAAGTCGCCCACATCCGCGATGCACTGGTCGCGGACTTTGCGGGCCTGACAGACCCGGACACCCTGCGCGGGTTTCTGGATAAGGGCATCCGGTCCCAGTTCCTGCTGGCCAATCGCACCGACCATCCGATGGGCTTTTCCACGCTCAACACCGATGAGACCTCGCTGGCCGACATCATCGACAAGCGCATCCCGCTTGCCGAAGTGTCCAGCATGGAAATCTTCAGCGATGGCTATTTCCTGATTCCCGAACAGGTCAGCATTGCCGCCTGGGAAGAGGCCTTCGCCCGGACCGAGGCCGAGGATTTCCAGAAACTCCATCGCTTTGCCAATGTCAAAGGATCGACCAGCACCGAATTCGCGGATGATCGCTCGGTGATCGTCGCTGACGTCATCAACGGGGTGAAAACCGCATGACACATGATCTCGATAACTGGGCGACATGGCGCGAAATTCACGCGCAACCGACCATCTGGCGCGGCTGGGCCGATGCGCTGGATGTGGCAGGCTTGCGGGCATGGATCGCTGGCCTTGGCGCGCGTGAGGTCTGGTTCTGCGGCGCTGGAACCTCGGCCTATATCGGGGATATTCTGGCAGCGGGGCTGGAAGGCGCGGGCGCTTTCCGCGCAATCCCGACCACCGATATCGTCAGCCGTCCGCAAGCCTATCTGCGCGGGCGCGCGCCGCTGGTCGTCCAATTCGGGCGCTCGGGCAACAGCGCGGAAACCTTGGGTCTGCTGGATGCGCTGGACGCGCTCGCCCCCGATGCGCCGCGGCTCAATATCACTTGCAACGCAGACAGCGCCCTCGCCAAGCGCAGCGGCACAGGGCGCAGCGTGATCCTGCCACCGGAAACGCATGACGCGGGCTTTGCCATGACCTCCAGCTTTTCGACCATGCTGATGACGGCGGCGGCCCTGTTCTCGCCCGAAGGCTCTGCCCCTTTCGGCCCGATGGCCACGGCGCTTGAAACCGCATTGCCTCGCTTTGCAGCACTGGCCCAGCAGATGCAAAAGCCGGAGCGTATTGTCTTTCTGGGCACCGGCCCCTTGGCCTTTGCCGCGCGCGAAGCCTCTCTGAAAGTGATGGAGCTTGCCGCCGGTGAAATCCCCGCGCTGTGGGATTCGACGCTCGGCTTCCGTCACGGCCCGAAAAGCTTTGTGACGCAGGGCACGCAGATCGTCCTGTTCCGCTCCACCGACAGCCACGCCGCGCAGTATGAGGCGGATCTGGCAGCCGAACTCGCCGCCCAGTTTCCCGATTGCCCGCTGACCGAAATCGGCGGCGAAGATTTCGGGCGCAGCGCCGCCCCGACAGACCTCTGGGCCGCGCCGCTTTGTGTGGCCTTGGCGCAGGTGCTTGCGGTGCAATGGTCGGCACAGATGGGCCTGAACGTCGACGATCCTTTTGTCGGGCGCGGCACACTTTCCCGCGTCGTAGCAGGCGTAAAACTGTATCCGGTGGGCGCGTGACAGCGATCGGCATCGACATCGGCGGCACCAAGATCGAGATGCAGGTCTTTGCCGATGACTGGACCCGCATCCACCGCAGTCGATGCGCCACGCCAAAGGATTACACCGCCCTGCTGGACGCCATCGCAGGCTTGGTGGCCGAGGCCGACACGCTTGCAGGCCCCGCCCCCTTGGGCATCAGCGCCGCAGGCACGATTGACCGCCGGACGGGCCTTGCCGTCACGTCCAACCTGCCTGCGCAGGGCAAACCCTTTCCGGCCGATCTGGTGGCCCGCCTTGGTCGCCCCGTCGCCTTCATAAACGATTGTCGCGCCATGGCCCTGTCCGAGGCCCGTCTGGGCGCGGGGCGCGGATTTGCGCGCGTGCTTGGCCTCGTGCTGGGAACGGGCGTGGGCAGCGGGTTCATCCGGAACGGTGTTGCGGAGGAAGGCGCCTCCGGCATCGTTGCCGAACTGGGCCACATCGCTTTGCCCGCCCCGCTGATGCAGCAGCACGGCTTGCCTTTGCTGCGCTGCGGTTGTGGCCGGATGGGCTGTTTTGAAACCCTTGCCTCCGGCCCCGGCCTCGCCCGCCTCGCGCAGCATCTGACAGGCCGCGCCCTGACGGCACCCGAAGTGGTCGCCTTGCGCGGCAAGGACCCTGCGGCGGATCAGGTCTGGCGTATTTGGTGCGATCTGATCGCAGAGCTTCTGGTCAACGCCACCCTGACGCTGGACCCCGATATCATCGTACTGGGCGGCGGCCTGTCAGCGGTAGAGGGATTGCCTGCCGACCTTTCAGCCGCCTTGGCCAATGCCCATATCCCGAACCTTGCCCTCCCGCTTGTCTCAGTGGCCGAAGGGGGCGATGCCACAGGCGCGCGGGGGGCCGCACTTGCGGCAACTGCCGAAAGCTGACGGGTGAAGAACCAATCGCTTTGGCCCCTTAGCGGCCGCAGCCTGCCAATTGCGCTCGGTAAAGCTCTGCCCGGTCTGCCACGCGCTGCGACACCGCGATCAACCACGGCTTGCTGTTATAGCTGCCGCGCGCATATCCGGTGCGGCCCTCGTGATAGGCAAGGTAATGCGCCCGCGCATCCCATTTGGAAATGCCAAGGCTCTTTTCCGACTGGTCCATATACCAGCCCATGAAATCGGTCGCATCCGTGATACGGTCACGGCGGGCCGACCGGCGGCGCTGGTCTTCCTGATACTCTTCCCAGGTTCCATCCAGCGCCTGACTATACCCATAGGCAGAGCTTTGGCGCCCCAAGGGAATAATCCCCAACGCATATTTATGCGGGGTCTTGGCGTCGCCGATGAACTTCGATTCCTGATGGATCGTCGCCATCTGAACGTGAACGGGTATGCCCCATTTCCGCTCGGTCGCCTTCATGGCGCTGTAATACTTGGGACGCTCGCGCACGATGCTGCACGCATTGTCCAAATCACGGGGCGCCGAAAAATTGCCGCCGCCGCAAGAGCCAAGCAACAACAAAAGGATCGACGCGCGGAGAAACCTGCTCATTATGCCCCTCGCACATTCTATTTTGAGGGTAACATAAGGTAATTTGGCCCAAAGGGAAATGGGGCAGCGGCGAATGTCAGATCAGAAAAACGAGAGTGAGCGGTAAAGTCACGATCGACAGCAGGGTCGACACGATAACCATCCCCGCCACGGCATCCCCATCCGCCCCGTATTTCGCGGCCAGCATATAGGTGGTTACAGCCACCGGCGTGCTGACCTGCAAGATCAGAACCGCCATGGCAACAGGCTCCAACGCAAACCAGTAGCCAACGGCCACCGCAATTGCCACGCAGATCACCACGCGCAGCAAAGACAGCCAGATCGCCTGCCCCAACCGCCCCGGCGACAACCGCGCCACCGCGACGCCCAAGGTGATCAGCATCAAGGGAATCGCCATCTGCCCGATCAGGTCCAGGCTGTTCGTCAGCCACAGCGGCGTGTGCCAGCCTTGCCATAAGAACAACGCGCCCAGCAGCGTGCCCGCCACCAAAGGCTCCTTGAACACCCGCAAGGGGGAGCCGCCCTGACTGACCAGCCAGACCCCGAAGGTAAAGCCCCAAACCCCCGCCACAGCAAAGATCACCACGGCATAGCCAAGCCCCGCCTGCCCGAAAGCAAACAGCGCAAGCGGCAGGCCAAGGTTACCGGTATTGCCAAAGATCAGCGGCGGCAGATAGGTGCGCCGATCCAGCTTCAGCACCAGGATCAGGCCCCAGAATACCAGCGTCAGCACGCCATAAGCCACGATCGCCGCCAGCAACAGGTCGGCCAAGGCCGCGCGGTCGATCTCGGTTTTCATCAGCGCGGTGAAAATCAGGCAGGGCGTTGCCAGCGTCATCGACAGCCGCGTGACAAATTCCATCCGGTATTCGAAACCGGCCTTGACCCACGCATAGCCAACGAAAGCCAGAATCCCAACGGGGGCAGTGATTTGCAGGACTGTAAGGAGAAGGTTCACAGACTGTTTCCCTATTTTGCCGTCTGTCCTGTGGACAAGACCCTAGCATCGGGATTACTAACCACAGTCGGGGGATGCAACAGATGCTGAAATCACGCGCGAAATATCATTTGGGCCAAGTGCTGCGGCATCGCAAGCATCCTTTCCGGGGTGTGGTGTTCGATGTGGACGCGATGTTCTCGAATACCGATGAATGGTATGAGAATATTCCCGAGGAAAGCCGCCCGAAAAAGGACCAGCCTTTCTATCATCTGCTGGCCGAGAATGACCAAAGCTATTACGTCGCCTATGTCTCGGAACAGAACCTGATGCCGGACGAAACGGGTGAGCCTGTGGACCATCCGGACCTGTCCGACCTTTTCGGTGATTTCGAAGATGGCCGCTATCCGCTGCAGTTCCAGTTGAACTGATCGCCACCCCGCTGCGGACGGAACGTCTTGCCCGTCCGTCTATTCCCCGATGCAGCGTGAAGTGCTAACTGGTCCGCTGAACCCGGGCGAGTTGTACCGCCAGAATCCCGGCCGCAATGATCACCACGCCCGCGATATCCCACAGCGTCAGATGCTCTCCCAGCAGCAGCGCCGCAATCGCGATCCCGAAAAACGGGTTGAGGAAGTGGAACGCCGCCGCCCGCACCGCTCCGATGCGCGCCACCAGCAGGAACCAGACCCAAGTCGCCAGCAATCCGGGCACAAGGGTGGTATAGCCAAAAGCCAATACCAATCGCGGTGTCCAGTTCACCTGCCAGCTTTCCAGCGCCACCGCTGCCACCGCCAAAAGGCTGGAACCCACCAGCATCTGCAACCCCACGATCATCAGCAGGTTGCCCCCGCTCGATGCGCTGCGCACTGCCAGTGTCGCAAAAGTCAGTGCCAGAACCCCGATCCCCAGAAACAGCAGCCCCGTCAGGTCGATGCCTTCTGAAATGCGGTGGCCCATGATGACGCCAACGCCGACAATCCCCGCGAACAAACCCGCATATCCCAATGGGGCCA
>JBFHGI010000074.1:0-8111 GCA_041583175.1 Pseudorhodobacter sp.
GCGCCGAAACAACCCGATTGCACACGGTCGGACGGGCAGCCGACATTCAGGTTCACCTCATCATAACCAAAGGGGCGTGACAGGCGCACCGCCTCGGCCAATTCCCGCGGGTCAGAGCCGCCCATTTGCAAGGCTGCGGGATGTTCGGCATCGCTATAGGCCAAAAGCCGGTCCCGCGGCCCGTGCAGAATTGCAGGCGCGGTGACCATCTCGGTGTAAAGCATCGCGCGCTTTGTCATCAACCGGTGAAAATAGCGGCAATGTCGGTCTGTCCAATCCATCATGGGTGCGACGGACAGGCGCGCAGCACTTGTCACGACGCATTCTCTTTGCATTGGTAACCCCGACTGATCGGCCATTTTGCCCTTATTCCTTTATTGGCGGCCCGTTTGACTCTGTTTTCGGCCCAGTTCAACAATTTGTTGCGAAAAGCCCGGAGATTTGTAGCGCAACGGCCACCTGTCGCCGCGCAGGCTGTGGTTGCAGTACCAAACGAATGACCATTTGCCCATCCTCCGATCAGGCCCCTGTTCTGGGGTAAACCCGCCCCAAGCACCTTTGCTGACTTGGCAATGGGCCTGATAATTTCCGGTTATACCCTATTCGAAAGCATTTCTTCATGATTGGTTGGCGGGCCTCTAGCCTCTAGTCTCAACGTGTGAATCTCGTTGCGGAGCATTGCGACTTGAGCCCGGTCGCGTCCGCATCGAAGCCGCCAATTTCGGTGCCGGCCAAGCTTTGTGCCTATGAGAAACGAACGATCACAACACGGGAGGAAACCAAAATGAGACATCTGACAAGAAGAGCCCTTGCATCTGCACTCGCGCTATTTTGCATTGGTGGCATGGCGGGAAGTTCCGCGCTGGCCGAATATCCGGAACGCCCGATCACAATGGTGGTGCCCTTTGCGCCCGGCGGCAGTTCCGACGTTGTGGCGCGCACCATTCAACAGAAACTGTCCGAAGTGCTCGGGCAAAGCGTCGTGGTCGAAAACCGGCCCGGCGCTGGCGGCAATATCGCGATTGACTCTGTGGTTCGCGCCGACCCTGACGGCTATACGGTCATCATTACGAATATCGGCACCATGACCATCAACCCGCATATCTTCAAGGATATGACGTTCGACCCGCTGAAAGACCTCAAACCCGTCACAAGCATGATCTCGCTGCCCAGCCTGTTTGTTGTGAACCCCGATCTAGGGGTCAAGACGCTGGCGGAATTCGTGGAGTATGCCAAGGCCAATCCGGGCATGGGCTTTGCCTCGCCCGGTGCCACGGCGCCAGGGCGCTTCTATATGGAGCTTCTGGCGCAGGAAAATGACCTCGATCTGACGCCTATTCCCTATAGCGGCGGTGCGGGGCCCGCCTTGGCTGCGGTTATCGCGGGGCATGTTCCAGCCATGTTCACCAATATCTCGTCGGGGATCAACCAAGTGAATGACGGCCTGCTCACAGCACTCGGGGTCTCGACCGAGGAACGGCTGGCAAGCGCGCCGGACATTCCGACCATGCTCGAATCCGGCCTTTCGACCTTTACCGCCTCGTCATGGCAAGGCGTCCATGTGCCCGCCGCGACGGATGATGCCATTGTCCAGGTGCTGTTCGACGCGCTGCACGAGACGCTGAGCGACCCTGATGTAAAGGCAAAGCTTGAGGCAAACCTTTCGAATGTCACGCTCAGCAAAAGCCCCGCCGCATTCGGTGAATTTGTCGCCGCAGAATCGGAGAAATGGCGCAAGGTTGTCGAGCGTTCAGATCCGCTGAATGACTAAATAGCCACTATCAGGGCCATCGAATACGACCGACTGTTGATGGCCCTCGTCTTCCTTGAAGGGGGCACAGCTCATGAAAATAAGACTATCCGCCGACTCTGCGACCGCGATCATGTTTCTTGGTCTTGGCATTTTCACCCTCATCTATGGTGCCCAATATCCTATGGGAACGGCAAGCCGGATGGGGGCAGGCTATTTCCCGCGCATTATCGGCATTGGTCTATTGGTCGTTGGGGCGCTGATCGGGATGCGCAGCTTTCGGAGCGTTGGCCCCACGGTCTATCTGGGGTCTTTGCGCCCTTTGCTCTTTGTTCTGGCTGGGACTGTCAGCTTCGGGCTTTTGCTGGAGAAAGGCGGATTGATCCTGGCGGGAACCGTTCTGGTGTTCCTGTCCCGCTTTGCAACGAATGAGTTCAAGGTCGTTGAGGTCACGATCCTCGCCACCTCGGTCATCGCCGCGATCGTCCTGATCTTCACATATGCGCTCGGCATTCGCATTCCCATAATTCCACGTTGGTAAGCATATGGAACTTTTCGACAATCTCGGATTCGGCTTTGGCATTGCCCTGAACCCGATCAATATCTTCTACAGTTTTGTCGGCGTTCTTTTCGGCACGCTGGTCGGGGTGCTTCCGGGTCTGGGCGCGGTCGCGACGATCTCGCTTCTCCTGCCCATCACTTTCACGCTGGAGCCGCACCAGGCTATCATCATGCTCGCCGGCATCTACTACGGCGCACAATATGGCGGGTCCACCACCGCTATTCTGGTGAACCTGCCGGGCGAGGCTTCGGCCGTTGTGACGGCTCTGGACGGTTACCAGATGGCGCGGAAGGGGCGCGCTGGTGTGGCCCTTGCAACGGCGGCGCTTTCATCGCTGTTTGCGGGTACAATCGGTACGCTCGTGATCGCGATTGCGGGGCCGTTGCTTGCCAGTGTCGCCTTGGCCTTTGGCCCCGCCGATTACTTTTCCCTGATGGTCTTCGGGCTTGTGGGTGCCGTCATTCTGGCAAGCGGCTCTATCGTGAAGGCCATTGGCATGATCTTTATCGGGCTGCTCATTGGCGTCATCGGCATTGATTTCGCAACCAGCGTGGCACGCTTCACCTTCGGCATTCCGCAACTGGGGGACGGGATCTCGCTCTCTGTTGTCGCGATGGGCGTCTTCGGCATTGGCGAGACCATCAACAATCTGGGCCGCAGCGCGGAAGCGCGCGAATTTGTGAAAGTCACACGGCTCTGGCCAACCCTGGCAGAGCTTCGCAGCATGATGCCCGGCACCCTGCGCGGCACGGCCTTGGGCGGATTTCTGGGCCTTTTGCCGGGCGGTGGGCCAACGCTTGCAGCCTTCTCGGCCTATTCGCTGGAAAAGAAAGTTTCACGCACACCGGAGGAGTTCGGGCAGGGCCACATTGGAGGTGTGGCTGCCCCCGAGGCCGCCAACAACGCCGCGGCGCAAACCTCTTTCATCCCGCTTTTGACCCTTGGCCTACCAAGCAATGCGGTCATGGCGCTGATGATCGGGGCTTTGATGATGCACGGCCTGTCCCCCGGCCCCCGGTTGATCGTCGAACAACCGACCCTGTTCTGGGGCTTGATTGCCAGCATGTGGGTCGGCAACTTCATGTTGGTCGTCCTGAACCTGCCACTGGTCGGTATCTGGGTGAAATGCCTGCAAGTGCCCTACCGGCTGCTGTTTCCCATCATCCTCGTCGTCTGCTGTATCGGTGTTTACAGCATCAATTACAGCGCTTTGGACATACTCTTTGCTTCGGGGTTCGGGCTGTTCGGCTACATCCTCTACAAGCTGGGATGTGAGCCTGCACCGATGCTGCTGGGCTTGGTCCTTGGCCCGATGATCGAAGAGAACTTGCGTCAGGCCCTGCTGATTTCGCGCGGTGACCCGATGGTATTTCTGGAGCGTCCGATCAGCCTGACCTTCCTGATTTTCACCGCAGCGCTGCTCTTGCTGATGATCTTGCCCTCTTTGAGATCCAAACGAGAGGTCGCCTTCGAGGAAGACTGAGGCGCGGCCCTGAAACAAAACACCCAATTCAAGTGGAGAAAACCCCAACATGCCCGTTTACAAAGCCAAAGACATGGTTCCGACGCCGGACGTCAAACGCCCCTTCATCTCTATGGTGCAGATCGGCGGAGAATTCATAAAGGTCGGTCTTTATTCCTACCAGAAGGGAGAGATGCCGCCCCCCCACATGCACCCGAATGACGAACAATTCGTTCTGGTTCTGGAAGGGCGGGCTGCCCATCTGTGCGGCGATGAAATCACCATCGTCGAAGCCGGTGATCTGCTGCACGTTCCTCGCAATACCGTGCATGGCATGAAAATCCTCGACGCACCGATGCGGATGTATTCCAGCAAAAGTCCTGCGGGGTCTGGCAAGCTGAGCGAGGATTATGTTCCCGCGCCGAATGCCGAAGAACTCGTCGCGCGCCTGAACGAATACGAGTGATCCGCCGGATCGGCCGGTCGTCGTTGACCCGTCTCCCCGGGCTGCGCGCCGGTTCGGCCGGTCGCCACCCGCCCCCCTGCCTCGCAATGCAAGAAAGGTTAACCGATGGAGTGTCCCAACTATTTCTGGCCGTGGTTTTCAGAAGATGAATACCGCCGCCGCTATCAACTCATTCGCGAGGCGATGGCGAAGAAGGGGCTGGATTGCCTGATCGTTTACGGCGTCAGCCGCGGCATGGGGATGGAACCGGGGCAGACAAATCTTGTCTATCTGTCAAGCGTCGCCACATGGAGCCAGAGCTACGTCATCTTCCCGCTGGAAGGTGAGCCGACGCTGTTTTGCATGACGCCAAGCCATGTGAAGAATATCCGCGAGATGTCGGTCATCAAGGATGTGCGCGGGGCGGGTTCGCTTTTCGATGCCACCGGCGGTATGCGGCGCACAACCGGCCCGATCATCGAACGGCTCAAGGAACTTGGCTTGGACCACAAGCATGTGGGCATCGTCGGGGATTCAGGATGGCTGAACATCAATCTTCCGCATGAGGCGCATGTCAGCATAGTCGAGGCTTTGCCGGATACGGATTTCGAGGTGGTAACCCTTTGGTATGAAAGCCTGAGGGTTGTCAAAAGCGAGGAAGAAATCGCACGGATGCGCAAATCTGCAGAGGTCACCGATGCCGTTTATGATGTGATGGTCAAGGCGGTCCGGCCCGGCGTGCGGCCCTGCGATCTGTACAGTTTGATGGGGCGCACGGCGCTCGATCTTGGCGGGCGTCTGACACTGCACCACATCGGGCGCACGCCCATGAGCAATCCGAATATGGATTATCCGCATTTCTACCCCCTCACGACACCGATCGAGCATGGTGATGTCGTGATGACCGAAGTCGCGGCCGGCATCGGCGGCTATTACGGAAAGATCTGGGGCACTTTCTTTATGGGCGAGCCAACCGAAGACTATGCCAGAATGTTTGATCTGGCCGTATCGACAAGTCACAAACTCCACGCAGCTATCAGACCGGGAGTGCGGGCCAAGGAACTGGTGCCACTCTGCCTGAATGACATCCAAGCCGCTGGTTTCCGCTCCAAAACCAGTATCTCCGGTTGGTCGACCTGGAATGAGCCGCCCGATATCCGTTCCACTCCGCATTCGGTGACGGATGAGGATTTCGTCTTCGAGAAAAACTCATGCCTCAGCGTGACGGGCTGGCCGGTAAGAGCGGATGAGACGATGGGCGTCTGGCTGGGGGATGTTTGCGTTGTCACCGATAAGGGTGCAGAAAACCTGCAAAAATACCCCATCCGTGAGATGAAGATAATCACATAGAAGCGATCATCGCCTACAGAAAAAGGGGGGCAAGTTTTGCCCCCCTATCGCATTTGCAAAGCGGTGCCCTTCGGGCGCTCGTCAAGCGCTTGTCGCTTTGTCCAGCAAGCCGTGAATAGCGCCCGCGATCTTTTGCCGGTTCCAGCTTGGGGCCAAACGCTCGATGAAATTCCAGAAATGCTCGGGCCGTCGCAGCGAGGGCCGGATGATGACACAGGTTTTTGCCGATCCAAAAAGATGCGTCACGTCAGTAACGGTCAAAAGCGGATCAGATGAAGCATCGACTGCAATCGCGTTCAGGATCGCGATGCCGAGACCAAGGCGCACGTATTTCTTGATGGACTCCGTGTCCATCGTGCGGATGGCAACGGCGGGTTGCAGCCCCTGCTGCTCGAACACACGGGTGATGGCGGTACTGCCTGCAAAGTTCTGACAATAGGTAATCAGGGGATAGCGGGCACAATCTTCCAGCGTCAAATTGGATTTCTGGGATAGCGGGTGGCCTTTGGGCATGATCAGCGTGCGACCGAACTGGTACCCAGGAATGCGCAACAGGTGGAAATCGATTTCGGTCGTGCTGGTCGTGACGCCAAGATCTGCTCTGCCTGATAGCACATCGTCGTAAATATCCTTCGGCTCCCCATTGCGCAAAACCAACTCGACATCCGGAAATTTCTGATGGAATTCCGCAATGATGGACGGGAATACATAATTGGCATGAAGGTGGGTCGTCGCAATCGTCAGGCGTTTGCGGCGTCCATCGGCTGCGTTCTTGGCAAAGGACTTGATCCGCTCGGCATCTGCCAGCATCCGCCGGGCAACTTCCACGATATGAACGCCGACGGGCGTCAACCCGTTTATCCGGTGCCGCCCGCGTTTCAACAGGTCAAGACCCAGCTCTTCCTCTAGCAATTTGATCTGTTTGCTGACCCCCGGCTGGGACGTATGCAGTGCCGTAGCAGCACGGGTCATGTTCATGTCTTCATCTACCAAAGCGCATAGATAACGTAGCTGTTCCAG
The DNA here is from genome assembly GCA_041583175.1 of Pseudorhodobacter sp. Classification (GTDB taxonomy): domain Bacteria; phylum Pseudomonadota; class Alphaproteobacteria; order Rhodobacterales; family Rhodobacteraceae; genus Pseudorhodobacter. Next base: position 6,590 of record JBFHGI010000074.1, read on the forward strand.
CTTCACGGTATTATTCCCCCCAGTTATAGCCTATTCGAAGCCGTTTCTTTCGAGCTTGGCATCGACCGTATAGAATTTCGATATCTACAACTCGCTACAGACTTCGAAGTTTAACCCTCCCGGCGTGTCCACCTCTGATCATAGTGTGACATTCTCAATCCAAGAGCAAGAAAGTTGGGGCTATGTCCAAGATTTCCCAGAAACAACCTGACGGTCATGAAGGTAAAGCCAGCGATTCTGGCGGCCTTGGCGCTGATCCGTATTGCCGGACGGAAATTCGCGACGGGATGAAGATTACATGGCATGCCCCCATCGAAATGGAGGATGGAAACGTACTGCGGGCCGATATTTTCAGCCCGATCGAGGACGGCCAATATCCGGTTATCCTGACCTATGGCGTTTTCGGGAAAGGGGTCGCTTTTCAGGAAGGTTATCCCCACCAGTGGCAGAAGATGATAGAGGATTACCCCGAAATTCTGGAGGGTTCGACCAATAAATACCAGAATTGGGAAGTGACAGACCCGGAACGCTGGGTTCCGCATGGCTATATCTGCATCCGCGTGGATTCGCGCGGTGCGGGTTGGTCGCCGGGCTTCATGCAGTCGGGCTCTCCTCGGGAAATCCAGGACGTGTATAACTGCATCGAATGGGCAGGCACGCAGGATTGGTGCACCGGAAAAGTCGGGATGCTGGGCATTTCGTATTTTGCGCGGAACCAGTGGCGGGTCGCCACGCTGCACCCTCCACATCTTGCCGCGATCATCCCTTGGGAAGGCGCGAATGACCCCTATCGCGATGCCGATTACCACGGCGGAATCATGAGTGAATTTCATAAACTGGCGTCCAAGCACCAAGTGTCCGGCATCCAGTACGGAACCGGAGATCGCGCCCGCAAGAACCCCAATACGGGAGAGTCTGTCGCCGGGCCTGTCACGCTGTCGGAAGCGGAACTAGCCAAGTCACGCGTCGGCACGTTTGATGATCTCAAGGCGCATCCGCTTTGTGATGACTGGCATCGCGCCCGCGCGGCGGATCTTGCCAAGATCAGGGTGCCGCTGCTGAGTTGTGCAAACTGGGGCGGTCAAGGCATCCATCCGCGCGGGAGTTTCAACGGCTATATCGAATCCGGTTCAAAGCAGAAATGGCTGGAAGCACACGGGGATTCGCATTGGTCCATTTTCTATTCCGACTATGGCCGACAGCTGCAAAAGCGCTTTTTCGACCATTTCCTGAAAGGGGAAGACAACGGTTGGGACAAGCAGGCACCTGTGATGCTGAATATCCGTCATCCCGGTGAGACATTCGTTTATCGGGAGGAGCAGGAATGGCCTATCGCCCGAACGAAATGGACAAAGGTCTATCTTGATCCGGTGAACAGGACACTGGAAAGAACGCCCCTGCCCCACAAGGTGCACACGCCCTATGCGACCATGGGCGAAGGCGTGGATTTCTGGCTGGAGCCGGTGGATCAAGCTATCGAGATCACTGGACCGATGGCCGCCAAGCTGTTCATTTCCAGCAA
>JBFHGI010000075.1:0-7925 GCA_041583175.1 Pseudorhodobacter sp.
GCCTGCATGGCCGAAACCGATACGGATAAGGGCAAGGAACCGCGCGATTGCCTGCGCAAATCACGGTAGACCTGCGCTTGACGGGGCATTGATTTCGACGCACCGTGCCGGAATGAAAGCGCAAAATCCTGCTCACCCCGCCCCTGCGGATGCCGCCCTGCGTGCCGCTATCGCACCCGTCATCTGCTATCCAGTCGAAGGGCTGCCGCGCCCCGATCTGGCTCTGTTCCACGCCGCGCGGCAAGGCTGGGAAAAGCTGTCGGAAACACTAATTCCTGCCCGCGATGCCCGCTGTTTTTCGGTGCCTGCGGGGCATTTCTTTCGCATCACCTGCGTGGATGGCCCGCAGGTCGGCGACCTGAATCTGTGGTCTGCACATGACCTGACAGAGCGGTTCTATTCTGGCAAAACCCGAGCCTTGCATGGCACTCATCTGTCCTCGGGCGACCGGATGTGGAGCAGCTTTCCCACCTTGCGCCCGATGGCGCTGATCACCGATGACAGTCTGGATTGGTATGGGTTCGACGCCTTTGGCGGCGCCGTGCATGACGTGATCGGCACGCGCTGTGACCCCTACACGCATAACCTATTGTCGAACGGCGGGCAGTATCACCATTGCTGCCATTCGAACCTGACCCGCGCCTTGGCCGACCATTCCGGCCTGTCCTTGGAGCAGGCAGAGCGGCATGTGCATGACGTCCTTAACGTTTTCATGTGTACCGGCTTCACCCGCGACACCGGCCAGTATTTCATGAAAGCCAGCCCGGTGCGCCCGGGCGATTATCTGGAATTCTTTGCGGAAATCGACCTGATCGGCGGGCTGTCGGCCTGCCCTGGTGGCGATTGCTCGGCGGAGCATTCGTCCGATACTGCCGTCTGCCAGCCCCTGTTGGTAGAAGTGTTCAAACCCGCGCAGGCGCCGGAAGGCTGGCTTGCGCCCGAGGTCAACGGTTACAACCGCAGCCACGGGCGTTAAGCGTCAGGAGTAGCGTTCCGGCCCGATGTTCTGGCCGTCGCTGTAGCGGTCGCCATGCGCAAATCCGGGGGGCAGGATGCGGTCAATCTCGGCCCGGTCGGCATTGGTCAGTTGCAGGCTATCTGCCCCGATCCATTCGCGCAAATGCCCGGCACTGCGCGTGCCCGGGATAGGGATCAGATGGTCGCCCTGATCCAGCACCCAAGCCAACGCCAGCGCGGCTGTCGTCACGCCTTTGGCGGCGGCATAGGCGCGGAACGGTTCTATCGCGGCGCAGTTGGCGGCGAAGTTTGGTTCCTGGAAGCGTGGAATATCGATGCGGATATCGCCTTCGCGCATCGTTTTCGGGTCAGGCTGGCTGTCCGTCAACATTCCGCGCGCGAGCGGCGAGAAGGGCACGAAAGCGACGCCCAGGTCCTTGCAGGCGCGGATCACGCCCAGATCGGGCAGTCGTGTCCAAAGCGAGTACTCGTTCTGCACTGCACGCAACGGATATTCGGCATGGGCGCGGCGGATTGTGTGCGGGGCCACCTCTGACAGGCCATAGCCGCCGATTTTGCCTTCCTCGACCAGCCGTGCCATGAAGCCCGCGACATCCTCGACCGGAATATCCTGCTGGCGGCGGTGGATGTAGTACAGCGCGACATGATCGGTTTTCAGCCGCCGGAGAGAGCCTTCCAGTTCCGCCCGGATGTAGCTTTCCGAATTGTTGAACCCGCGCGGCGGCTTGGTGATGATACCTGCCTTGGTCGCCACAACCGCGTCATGCCCGCGATCGGCCAGCCATTCGCCCAGCACGGTTTCAGACACGCCAGCGCCATAGATATTGGCGGTATCGTAAAAGGTAATCCCTGCCTCCCACGCCGCATCGAGGGCAGCAAAGGATTCCGTCTTGTCTGTCGCACCAAAGACGCCACCAAAGCTGAGGCAGCCAAGCCCGATGCTGGAGACCTGCGGGCCATTTGTGCCGAGTTGCCGTTGTTCCATTCCACTGTCCTTATTCTGGCCCCCTAATCCGAGGGGCAGCGGAGTAGAACCGCGCGAATCGTTTGCGTCAACCCTTTCTGATGTAATGCATGCCCTGAAACTTCGCGCGCAGGGATTTTGTACGGGGGGCAACGCTGGCAGGGTCATCCGAGCGCAGGCCTTCGGCAATCAAGGCGGCCAATGCGGGGGCATCGGCGGGCGTCACACCGCGTCGCACCAATTCGGGAGTGCCGATGCGCAAACCGTTCAAATCGCCCGCAACCTCTGCAATGGGCAAGCCGATACCACAGGCCAGAAACCCCGCCTTGTGCAGCTTTCTAGAAGCCGCCTGCCCGCCGCCAAAGCCCGCCGCCTCAATCGCGAATTGGTGGCTTTGCGTCATACCCTGCGCCGCCCCGTAGATCGGCAGACCAAGGGTGGCGAGTTCACGCGCCAATGCCTGTGACAGCTCCACCATCGCCGCCGCATAGGCTTGCCCATGCTCGCGCCAATCCAGCAGGCTGATCGCAAGGGCAGCGGTTTTTCCCGCGTCGAAATTGGCCGTCATGCCAGGAAAGGCGATGTGGTCCAGCGCCTCGGCAATCGCGGCATCATTGGTCACGATCAGCCCGCCTGCCGGGCCGCCCAAGGATTTATAGGTGCTCATCGTCATCAGATGCGCGCCGTGATCCAAGGGGTTGGCCCAAGCGCCCCCCGCGATAATGCCGCATTGATGCGCTGCGTCGAACAGCAGTTTCGCGCCGACCTCATCAGCAATGGCCCGCAGCTCTGCCACCGGATGCGGGAAAAGATTAAGGCTGCCACCGATGGTGATCAGCTTGGGCCGGACCCGCAACGCCAGATCGCGCAGCGCGGGCAGATCCACGGTATAGCCGTCGGCATTCACCGGGGCGGCATGGGTGACAAGGCCGTAAAGCCCCGCGCAACCTGCCTGATGATGCGTCACATGCCCGCCGATGGCGCCAGAGGGCGCGATGATCGCATCGCCCGGTTTGGCCAGCGCCATGAAGCCATAGAGGTTCGCCATAGCGCCCGAGGCAATCCGCACCTCGGCATATTTGGCGTTGAAGATTTCGGCAGCGAGTTCGGCGGCGATGACCTCGATCTCCTCCATCGCCTCCAATCCCATCTCGTACTTGTCACCGGGGTAGCCAAGGCTGGGGCGGCTGCCCAAACCACGCGACAGCGCCGCCTCTGCCACAGGGTTCATGACATTGGTCGCGGGGTTGAGGTTGAAACACTCCACATCATGGATTTCGCTGTTCCGGTTGATCAGCGTGTCAAGCCGGGCGGCGACCGATGCCGAAGGCGCTGTCGTTTCGGTGGCATAGCGCTGGACCAGCTTTTCGCAAGCGGCAGGCACCCAAGGGCGCGGGGCAAGGTGGGGCATAGGCTCTCTCCGTTGTTTGCAGCAGTCTTGCTGATATTGGGGCTTGTGCGCAAATCAGTTTTGCGGAAAATTAGGGTTAGAAAAATTGAGGCTTATATGGCTGTTGCCCCACCCAAACCCAGAACCCCACCCCTGACCGCCTTGCGCGCGTTCGAGGCCGCAGCGCGCTTGGGCGGGTTTGCTGCGGCAGGGGCAGAGCTTGGCGTCAGTGCCGGGACGATTACGGCCCATATCAAGGCACTGGAGGCGGAGTTGGGCGCGGCGCTGTTTGAACGCCACGCCAAGGGCGTGCGGCTGACGGGCCTTGGCGCGCGGGTCCTGCCCGAGATGTCCGCCGCTTTTGATGCTTTGGGCCATGCCGTGCAGGTGTTGCGCGCCGAAGCAGGGCCAAAGGTCGTACATATCGCCACGCTCCCTGCGATTGCCCAGCTTTGGCTGTCGCCACGCTTGCCAGAGTTGCGACAGGCCTTTCCGGAGATTTCCGTCTCCATCACAGCGATGGAGGAGCCACCGAACCTGAAACGCGCCGCGTTCGACCTTTGCCTGTTTTACGGCAGCGATCAGGGGGATGTTTTGGCCGAAGATGTGATCTTTCCTGTTTGCGCACCGTCGCTTGCCGAAAACCTGCAGCGGGCAGAGGATCTGCGCGGCCTGCCCTGCCTGTCCGATGCGGTTTGGGCCGATGATTGGGGCCTATGGGCCGAGGCCGCAGGCTTTCCGGGCTTTGTGCCACGCGGGCCGGTCTTTTCGCTCTATGCGCTGGCGGTGGAAGAAGCCGCGCATGGTGCGGGCGTTTTGATGGGGCATGGCGCGTTGGTGGCAGGACATCTGGCGCAGGGTCGACTGGTTGCACCTTTGGGGCAGCACCACACCCTGCCACGCGCCTTGCGCCTGTGGTCGGCGCGACCGCTGGCGAAAGGCAGCGCTGCGGCTATCGTTGCAGACTGGCTCAAAGGCGGGCAGGCCTAGGCCGCGAAGGCCGCTTTCAACGCAATCTCGACCATATCGCCGAAGCTACGCTCGCGTTGGTCGGCGGGTAACGCCTCATGCGTGACCAGATGGTCGGAAATGGTCAGGATAGCCAGCGCGCGACAGCCATAGCGGGCGGCGAGGGTGTAAAGCTCTGCGGCTTCCATCTCTACCGCGAGAACGCCGTGGCGCTGCATCTGTTCTGTCAGATCGGGGCGTTCATCATAGAACACATCCGATGAATAGATCTGCCCCGCATGGGTGGCAACATCGCGCCCTTGCGCCGCCGTCCAGGCGGCTTGCAGCAAGCTGAAATCAGCCGTGGGGGCGAAGTTCAGATCGCGGAATATCCCGCGCGAGGGCGTGGACATGGTGCAGGCCGACATCGCCAACACCAGATCGCGCACCTTGATCTGCGGTTGCATTGCACCAGCCGAGCCGATGCGGATCAGGGTTTTTGCACCGTAATCGCGGATCAACTCATTGGCATAGATCGAAAGTGACGGCATCCCCATGCCGGAACCCTGGATGGTAACAGGATGCCCGCGCCAAGTGCCGGTAAAGCCGAGCATCCCGCGCACTTCGTTCACCAGTTTGGCACCCTCCAGAAACGTCTCTGCCGCCCAACGCGCGCGATAAGGGTCACCCGGCATCAGGACGGTTTCCGCAATCTCGCCCGGTTTCGCGCCGATATGTATCGTCATTCTCCGCCCTTCCTGTTCCCGCTTCCGTGTCGTTCGATCAGCCCGCCAAATGCCGCAAGCCTTGCGTTACATCCGTGCGGATCGCCAGCCGCAAGCCCGGCTCATCGCCTGCTTTCAACGCACCCAAGATCACACGGTGATAGGGCGGCGGCTCATTCCGGCGCAAGCGCCCGTAGAGCGCGCGCATCGTCGGGCCAAGTTGCAACCAGACGGTTTCGGTCAGCGCCAGCATCGCGGGGGCCTGCGCGCGCAAGTAAAGCGTGCGGTGAAATTCCAAATTGGTGCGGATATAGGCCACCGCGTCCTGTTTCAGCACCGCCTCGCTATTCGCCGCATTGATCGCGGCCAAGCGGTCGATCAGCGCAAAATGGGCGCGGGGCAAGGCGCGGGCGGCCAGTTCCGGTTCCAGCAGCGCACGGATGGAGGCGAGTTCTTCTATCCGCTCCGGTGAAAGTTCCGGTGTGGCCACACGCCCCGAGGAAGACAGCGTCAGTGCCCCTTCTGCCACCAAGCGCCGCACCGCTTCGCGTGCCGGCGTCATGGACACATCAAAGGTGCGGGCCAAACCGCGCAAGGTCAGGGCCTGGCCGGGGGGCAACTCTCCATGCATTACCTGACTGCGCAGGCTGCGGTACAACCGCTCATGCGCCGCCGTATTCGCAACGACGGGACGGGAAAGCGGATTGGATGCGCGTGCGGTCAACATCGGTTTAGCCAAGCACCCGCAGCGCGAGGGCGTCAAGAGCAATATCGGCATCGCGCCGCGTCATTCGGTGAACCGATAGCTGTGCAGCACATGACCTTCGGCTTTCAACCATTTGCGGTGACATTCGTAATCCGGCATCAGATCGGCCACCACGGCCCAGAAGCGGGCGGAGTGGTTCATTTCGGCCAGATGCGCAACCTCATGCGCGGCGACATAATCCAGCACCATGGGCGGGGCCATGATGAGGCGCCAGGAATACATCAACCCCGCCTCGGCGGTACAAGACCCCCAGCGCGACCGCGTATCGCGCAACGTCAGCGTGCGATAACGCCGCCCGATACGTTCTGCATAGTGGTCCGAGGCCTGCGCCAGTCGGTCCCGCGCCCGTGTTTTAAGGAAGGCCGCCACCCGCACGCCCGCACGCGCCGCATCCCCCGGCACCTGCAACTCATCCTCGGACAGGATCGGGCTGCGCCCCTTGCCGGACACCACACGCACCATTCGCCCCTCGACGGGCAGTTCCGAGCCAAGCGACACCGCCCCCCCGGTCACCACATTGGACAGCGCTTTACGAATCCAGTCCTCCTGCGCGCGCAGAAACGCCATGGCCTCTGCCTCGCGCGCGCGGGGCGGCAGTGACAGCGTTACCCGCCCATCCAAGCGCGACACCCGCAACGACATGCGCCGCGCCCGCGCGGTCCGGCGCAGCGTCACTTCGACAGGTGGTGTTCCGGGAAGTATCGGCATTCGCTTCCATCCAGATTTGAACCGCAAGATGCCTGTGGCGGGTGACTGCCGCAAGCCCATTCGCGCCCCGACCGCCCGCCAGCCCTTGTATACAAAGCGCATGAGGGGCGGTTTTCTGCGCAAAAGCCTTTGACAGCCGCCCGCGCCTGTGGCAATCGACGCCTTTGCCGGAATTGCGAGGCCCGCCATGGGCCCCCGTTTGAAGCCGATGTCACAAGGGGAATACCATGCCCAAAGAAGAATGGGGCACAAAGCGCCTTTGCCCCACCACCGGGAAGCGCTTTTACGACCTGAATAAAAACCCGATTGTCAGCCCCTATACAGGCGAAATCGTGGATATCGAAAGCGCGCGCCGCAAGATCGCTGTCTCTGCAACGGCCAGCAAAGCAGCCGCCAAAGACGATGATGATACACTGGTGGATGATCTGGACGAAGATGATGATCTGCTCGCCGTCGTCGAAGATGATGATTCGGATGATGCAGATGACGATCTGCTGGAAGATGACAGCGATGACACCGTTTCGCTGGACGATCTGGCAGATGTCAGCAGCCCGGACGACGATAGCTAAGATTTATGGGGCCGTGCCAGAACCTGGTGCGGCCCCTGCCTTGCATGGGCAAGGGATGATTTTGCGCGAGAGTGATTTTTCCTCTTGCAGCGCCTCACCCCCTCCCCTAAATAGCCCGAGTGATCTGTAAGGGTTGCAAACGTGGGGTCATAGCTCAGTTGGGAGAGCGCTTGAATGGCATTCAAGAGGTCGGCGGTTCGATCCCGCCTGGCTCCACCAAATTCTCAAAAAAGCCGGGTTCGCGCCCGGCTTTTTGCGTTTTAGCGCGTGGGTGTTGCTGTCACAGGCTTTCCGGCCACTCTCCCCGCCCCAAGGTTGCAACCGCCTTCAAGATACGGGCAAAGCTGTGGCCTGCACGATCTGCGCGGTGGCGGGCGCGCAGATAGCCGTGGACGAGACCTTGCTCCTCGATGTGCATGGAGGGAACGCCTGCCGCCTTCAGCCGCGCGCAATACAAAGCACCATCGTCCGACAGCGGGTCACATTCGGCGGTAATCGCGATGGTCGGCGGCAGGCCCTCAAACGCGCTGGCGCGCAGCGGAGAAAAACGTGGGTCCGATTGGGCGGCCTGATCACCTGCCGAACGGATGTCTGCATAAAAGCTGCTATCCTCGGCGGTCAGCATCGGAGCTTTGGCATGGGTTTTCAGGCTTCGCGACTCGTCCCCGGCCCCGAGGCCAGGATAGATCAACACCTGACCAATAGGGGCTTGCGCGGTGTTGCGCAGTGCGGCTGACACCGCCGCACAGAGATTTCCCCCCGCACTATCCCCCACCAAGACGATAGGCAAACCACCCGCCGCTTCGTGCTGTGCTGCCGCAAGTGCATCGTTGAAATCATTCGGGAAAGGGTGTTCCGGCGAGAGCCGATAATCCAC
>JBFHGI010000076.1:0-7902 GCA_041583175.1 Pseudorhodobacter sp.
ATAGCTGGTTGCCATGATGGTTCCTCCTGTTTGGTGAGGGCCCAGTCTAGCACCAAATCGGCCCAGCCGCATTGCCCCAGATCAACCATGGCTGGCGCGGCTGTCTTTCGGGGCCTCCGCCCGCTCAAACATCCCGTAATCGCGCAGCACATGCGCCACCCGCAGGCGGTAATCGGCAAAGACACCACCGCGCCCGCGCGCCTGCGCTGCGCGATGGTCCTGCAAGGACCGCCAGCGCAAGACTGCCGCCTCATCCGTGAAGAAGGACAGCGACAACAGCTTGTCTGGCGTGGTCAGGCTTTGAAACCGCTCGACCGAGATAAACCCTTCGATGGCCTCCAAATCCGGTCGCAAACTGGCAGCAATATCCAGATATTCGGCCTTGCGCCCTTCGGCCAGAACCACTTCAAAAATCACAGCAATCATGTTCCACTCCCATGCGGGTCCGATACCCGCTTCAAGACTACCCTATCCTCGCGCAGCAGGAATTTCTCCGCTTGCGCAAACTCGTAATTCTCGCGCCCCAGCGGGTCTGCCGCCAAGCGCGCGCGATAGGCCTCATATTCCGCCAGACTCGGTATGTTATAAATCCCGTAGGCCAGCGTTGACGACCCTTCATGCGGGCCGTAATAGCCCACCAAATCCGCCCCGCAGCGCGGAATGGCCTGCCCCCAGTTGCGGGCATATTGCGCGAACGCCGCGTGTTTTGTCGGGTCGATCCGATAGCGGATGATACAGGTCAGCATAGCGTTTCCTTTCCATTTGCCTTACCACCATAGCCGCTTGACGCATCCTTATGCTTCGCCCATGATCGAACTATGAAATATGGTCCAGACATTGCCCAGATCGCGGCCCTGATCGGTGATCCCGCCCGCGCCAATATCCTCACCGCGCTGATGGGCGGTCAGGCCCTGACCGCGACCGAACTGGCCGCCGAGGCAGGCGTCACCGCCCAAACCGCCAGCGCTCATCTGGCCAAGCTGGAACAGGGCGGCCTGCTGCAAAGCCGCAAACAGGGACGGCACAAATATGCCAGCCTTGCCTCGGAAGATGTGGCACGTTTGTTGGAATCCCTGATGGGGCTGGCTGCCAAAAACGGCCAGTTGCGCACAAAACCCGGCCCCAAAGATGCCCGCCTGCGCGCGGCCCGCGTCTGCTATAACCATTTGGCGGGCGCAGCAGGGGTGCAGCTTTACCAATCGCTTCTCGCGCAGGGGTTTCTGGATGCGGCAAGCGAGGGGCCAATCCTGACCCCATCAGGCCGCGATTTCGCAACCGGTTTCGGCATAGATCTTGCAAGGCTAGAGGCCCGCAAAACCCCGCTTTGCAGGGAATGCCTCGATTGGTCCGAACGGCGCACCCATCTCGCAGGCTCCCTTGGCCGCGCGCTCCTGGCAGAATTTGAATCCCGCGGCTGGGCCAAGCGCATCCCCGACACGCGCATCGTGCACTTCTCCAAACAGGGCGAAGCGGCGTTTGCAAATGTCTTTCCAGCCGTCAGTGGGTAACTGGCCTGGCCCCGCGAAACGCGGGTTAAAATCCGGTTAACAAAAGAAATGCTATTGTTTTATTTCCATAACTTGCATCACATTTCGCGCGCGATTCACCGCTGCCCCTGATCGGCCAGAATAACCTCTGCCCCTTTCCAGCCCATCAGGATCGCAGGGGCGTTCGTATTGCCCGCGATCAGATTCGGAAAGGCCGAGGCATCGCAAACCCGCAGCCCCTCCACCCCGATCACCCGCAGCCGGTTATCCACCACATCCCCCATCCGGCAGGTACAGGAGGGGTGATAGACCGTCCCCGACCGCGCCCGGAAATCCGCGATCAGATCCGCATCCGAGGTCACCTCCGGCCCCGGTCGCAACTCCTCCGCGATGACATCGGCCATCGGACCCTGCGCCGCGATCCTGCGGATGAATTTCACCGCTGCCAGCATCTCTGCCACGTCCTGATCCGTCGAATAGGCGTTGCCCACGATCTGCGGCGGCGCGAACGGATCGGCAGAGCGGATTTTCAGCCACCCGCGCGAGGTCGGGCGGCAATTCGACAAGCCGATCGACAGGCCCGAGAACGGGTCCGGCGTTAGCAAGGGCCGCTCCCCCACCTTCGGAACCAGAGTCGAGAATGCCTGCATATAAAGCTGCATATTCGGTCGCGTCAGCTCTGGCGAGGTGCGGAAGAACCCGCCGGCATGGTTGATACTTTTGGAAAGCACCCCCCGCCCCGTCAGCAGGTATTCGATCCCCGCCCGCAGCTTGCCCCACCATGGCCGCAAGCTGTCATTATAGGTCGGCACTTTCATCCGGTAGGTGTAGTTCAACCCCTGATGATCGTTCAGATTGCCGCCGACATGCGGATTATCCTGCAGCACCGGCACGCCCAGACCTGCGAGATGCGCGGCAGGACCAATGCCCGAAAGCTGCAAAAGCTGCGGCGAGTTGATGGCCCCCCCCGCCAAAATCACCTCCCGCGCGCGGATCACCTCGCGCTTGCCCCCCCGCATCACCTCGACCCCCACAGCGCGGCGGCCGTCAAAGACCACGCGTGTCACATGCGTGCGCGTCCGCACCTCCAGATTGGGTCGCTTCATCGCAGGCCGCAGAAAGGCCCGTGCGGTGGAATTGCGCCGCCCGCCCTTGATGGTCATCTGATAGACGCCCGCCCCCTCCTGCCGTGCGCCGTTGAAATCGGCTGTCTCGGGCAAGCCCGCCGCCGCGCAGGCGTCCAGATAATTCCGCACCAACGGGTGCAAACCATCCTTGTTGGCCGAGATGAACAAGGGCCCGCCCTTGCCCCGCCAATCATCCGCGCCCGCCTCGTTATCCTCGATCGTGCGGTACGCGGCCAAAGCGGCATCCCAGCCCCAATCGGCGCCACCGATCGCGCCCCAATCCTCATAATCCTCGCGCTGGCCTCTGATCCAGACCATCGCATTGATAGAAGATGATCCGCCCAGAACCTTGCCGCGCGGCCAGTAATCCTTGTTCCCCCCAAGCCCCGGATCGGCATCGGTTTCATAGGCCCAGTTCACCGATTTGTCGTAAAACAGCTTGCCGTAGCCCAGTGGCATGTGGACAAAAAAGCGCCGGTCCGATCCGCCTGCCTCCAGCACCAACACGCGGTTTTTGCCATCCGCGCTCAGCCGCTCTGCGAGCACCGAGCCGGAAGACCCGGCCCCCACAATCAAAAAGTCAATCTCGGCCACGCGGCACCCCCATCTGTTCGTGCCACCCTAATCGCACGACACAGCCGCGCCTTAGCCCAATGCGACAGGCTATGTCGAGTTTGACCTAAGTCTCGATCTCGAAACGCGGCGTATAGGTCACGGGAAAATTGACCGAACGTGCAATGAAACACACCTCATGGATACGGTGATGAATGGCCTCGGCCTCGCCCATATCGGCACCAAGGGCGACATGGATCACAGGGCGCAACTCTGCCGAGACAAACTGCCCTGCCCCGCCGCGCCCGACTTCGCCCACCCCCCGCGGGTTGTCTTCATAGCGTGTCACCACGATCCCCGCCTCGGACGCGTAATGCAGATACCACAGCATATGACAGGCCGAGAGCGCGGAGAGCAGCAAATCCTCGGGGTTCATCCTGGTCGGGTCGCCGCCCAGCAAGGGATCGTTGGAGCAGTGAACCAAGGGCTTTCCCGGCACAGCGATATCCCATGTCCGGGCGTAAGCCTTGTAATGGGCGGTGCCTTCACCGGTGTTACCCGTCCAAACCACGCGGCTGGTATAATCATGCATGCGCCTGCCCCTTCATCTTGGCACAAATACCTAATCTGCCCGCAGGCTTAGGCGCAAGCGTGAAGGTTTACCGCCCCTTCCAGACCGGATCGCGTTTTTCGGCAAAGGCCCGCGCGCCTTCCAATTGGTCCTCGGAGGAATAGAGCTTGTCGACCGTCACGAACTGCCGCTTGGTGATCCGGTTCAGCGCGTCCTGAAAACGCATCGCCTCGGCCTCGCGCACCACTTCCTTGATCGCCGCATAGACCAGCGGCGGCCCGCTTTCCAGCAGCCGCGCCAAATCCCAAGCCTTATCCAGCAACGCCTCTGGTGTGGTGATTTCCTTGATCAACCCCCAGCGCTGCGCCTCTTCGGCGTCAAACCAACGCCCCGTCAGCAACAGGTCCATCGCGACATGATAGGGAATGCGCTTGGGCAGTTTGATCGAGGCCGCATCGGCCACGGTGCCTGAACGGATTTCCGGCAAGGCGAAAGTTGCGGTGTCGGAACACAGGATCAGATCGCAGGACAAGGCCAGCTCCAACCCGCCACCGCAGCAGATGCCATTCACAGCGGCAATCACGGGTTTGTTCAGGTTCGGTAATTCCTGCAAACCACCAAAGCCGCCGATCCCGTAATCCCCGTCAACCGCATCGCCATCGGCGGCGGCTTTCAGATCCCAGCCGGGGCAAAAGAATTTCTCGCCCGCCGCACGCAAGATGCAGACTCGCAGGCTGTCATCATCGCGGAAATCGCGAAACACCTCGCCCATGATGCGACTGGTCGCGAGATCAATGGCATTGGCTTTGCCGCGTGACAGCGTCACCTCCAGAATAGCGCCTTCCGCCCGGGTCAGGATCGGCCCATCCGTTCGCATCTGCATCATATCGTCTCCTTCCAAATCACCGCATCCGCCGCGACCGCACCTTGGGCGCGGACCATCAACGGGTTGATCTCTATTTCTTCCAGACTGTCGTCCTGCATCATCTCTTGCATCCGCAAAACGGCATCGATGACGGCGTCGACATCAGCCTTGCTGCGCCCGCGATAGCCGTCAAGCAAGGGCCATAGCCGCAATTGCCGCAAGGCAAGCCCAACCTCCTCTGCCACGACCGGACAGACAAGCGTTACCGTATCCGCCAAAAGCTCCGCCGTCACGCCACCAAAGCCCAGCGTGAGCGTCACGCCGTAAACCGGATCGCGGCGAAGGCCGACCAAAAGCTCGGCCACCACACCTGTCACCATTTCTTCGGCCAGGTAGCCAGAGGCACCAGGCATGTCGCTCTGGCCTGCGAGGGAGTGAAGGCCCAACCGCACCGCACCGTTTTCCGATTTATGGGCAAAGCCCAAACCCTTGAGGGCAAGCGGCGGCAGCAGCGTTCCGGCTTTGCTTTGCAAGCTGGCAAGATCGGGGGCTGAAACGCCTTGCGGAACTGTAATGCCCGCGCTTGCCAGTGCAGATTTCGCTTGCGCTTCGTCCATCAGCACAGGGCGGGTCGGCTTGCGCGACGGCAAGGGCCGCCACCCCGCCCGACCCGGCGGCGTCTGCGCCGCGGCCAAGGCCCCAAGCGCGGTTTCCAGACCCATGAGCGGAACAATCCCCCGCGCCATCATCGCCACGGCAAGCTCTTCATCGAAATTCTCCGGCAGCGAGGATACCGGAAAGGCCGGCTTTCCTGTCCGCTCGGCTGCGGCCTCGATCGCCTTGAGCGCCGGCTCAAAGGATGACGGGTCACAGCGATCCGGTCGGGGCGGATCTATGATGAACACACCCGCATCGTAACCTGCCAGCATGGTTGCGAACACATCTGTCGTGCGCGGCCCATCCCCCCAGATGAAGGTATGGTAGTCCAGCGGGTTCGCCACCGTCACAATCGGCCCAAGAATGTCACCCAGCGCTTTATGCTGCTCGGGCATGGGCGCAGGAAAGGCAATACCGAAAGGTGAGGCCAGATCGGCGACAAGACCAGCCTCCCCCCCCGAACAGGAGAGCGAGCAAAGCCGGTTCCCGATCTGCGGCCCGTAGCGGTGGAATATCTTCAACGTCTCCAGCAGTTCGGGCAAGGTATCGACCTCGGCCACGCCGGTTTGACGCAAGAAGGCGGAAGAGGCAGCACCGCCGCCCGCAAGTGCCGCCGTATGCGAGGCAGCCGCCGCGCGCGATGCCTCTGTCTTGCCGGATTTGACGCAAACTATACCCTTGCCCGCCAGTCGCGCCGCCTCGGCCAAAGCGGCAAATGCTGGTGCATCGTCAATGCCCTCGACGTAAAGCCCAAGCGCGGTAACCCGCTCATCCGCCAACAGGGCCTGAGCCAGCTCCGCCAATCCTACCTGTGCGGCATTCCCCAAACAGGCAACATAGGCCACTGGCAAACCACGCGCCTGCATGGTCAGATTGATCACGATGTTGGAGGATTGCGACAACAGCGCGACCCCACGCTCCACCCGCCGCCCCCCATGCTGGTCCGGCCACAACAACGCGCCGTCCAGATAATTGATCACGCCATAGCAATTCGGACCGAGGATCGGCATCTCGCGTGCAGAGCGCACCAATTCCGCCTGCAAACCGGCCTCACCCGCCTCCGACCAACCGGACGCGAAACAGATCGCCCCTCCGGCCCCCATCTCCGAAAGCTCGCGAACCATGCCAACCGTGATATGCCGGTTCACCCCCATGAATGTCGCATCCGGCGGGGCAGGCAGCTCTTGCAGCGACGCATAGGTCCTAACCCCACCGATTTGCGGTTTTGTCGGGTGAACGGGCCAGACATCCCCCGAAAACCCCATTTTCCGGCATTGTTCGATGACATTCTGAGCCCAGACCGAGCCAAGAACCGCAATGGAGCGTGGACGCAGCAGCCGCGATAAATCCATCATGCCAGCACCGCACACCCAAAGGCATCGAAGCGGCGGCGCACAGTAGTAAGCGCGGACCTGTCCAACCGATGCAAAAGCCGACAGGTCAGAATGGATATTTTTGACCAGATGAAACGGAACAGGAGTCGCCCTGTCTCCAGCCAAGGAGACAGGGAAACTTCACCTGGTACGGTCATCGGCGTCCCCGCCTGTACCGTGAGATCAACATGCCTGCACATAGTTAACAATCCGTTATTCATCTGGTTGAAAATATCCTCAGGGGGTGAATTGGCCTTAGGGCCAAGAGGGGGCGCGAGCGCCCCCTGCCCGGTCTCAAGCCCCGTGCGCGCGCAGAAGTTGGCGGCTGATGATATGGCGCTGGATCTCGGATGTCCCTTCCCAGATCCGCTCCACCCGCGCATCGCGCCAGATCCGCTCCAACGGCAGGTCGTCCATCAAGCCCATCCCGCCGTGGATCTGGATCGCCTCATCCGCGATCATCGCCAGCACTTCGGTCGCTTTCAGCTTGGCCATCGACATATCCGCCTCGGTCACGCTGCCCTCGTCAAAGCGCCAGGCGGCTTCCCAGGTCAGCAGTTCCGCCGCTTTCAGTTCCATGGCCATATCCGCGAGCTTGAAACTTACGCCCTGAAACTTACCGATTTTCTGGCCGAACTGCTCGCGCTCTGCTGCATATTGGACCGAATGGCCCAGCGCCCGATCTGCCCGGCCCAGCGAGGTTGCAGCGACTTGCAGGCGGGTGGCCCCAAGCCAGGTATTCGCGACCTCAAAGCCCTTGTGTACTTCGCCCAGAACCTGACTGGCAGGCAGGCGGCAATTGTCAAACTCCAGCACCGCATTGGTGTACCCCCGATGTGATACGTTGCGGTAGCCATCGCGCACGGTGAAGCCCGGCGTGCCCTTATCGACAAAAAACGCGGTGATCAGGCGTTTGGGGCCGCGCGGGGTGTCTTCCTCGCCGCTCGCCATAAACACGATCGCGAAATCGGCGATGTCGGCATGGCTGATGAAATGCTTGGTGCCGTTGAGCACCCAGTCATCGCCATCCTTGCGGGCACTGGCTTTCATCCCCCGCAGGTCAGAGCCGGCCCCCGGTTCCGTCATCGCAAGGCAATCCCATTTCTCGCCGCGGATACAAGGGTGCAGATATTTCTCGCGTTGTTCTGGCGTGCCTGCCAGCAAGATATTCGACGGGCGCGCCACGCAGGTCCAATGCAACGCGTAATTGGCGCGACCCAATTCGCGTTCATACAAGAGCCATGACAGCGTATCGAGGCCCGCGCCGCCA
>JBFHGI010000077.1:0-7844 GCA_041583175.1 Pseudorhodobacter sp.
GAAATGACCGTTCGGGATGACTGCCTTGATGCCCAAGGCCGCTATGTGAACCCGGATATTTACCAACCCATCGCGCGATTGCATGCTGACAATTATATCGTCGCAGACCGCCAGTTTGAGCTGACAAAGCCTGCGGAAGCCTCCGATTGGGAAGCCGCACAGCTGACACCAGCACAAAACGGGGTGAAATGATGCGGATACATGTCATCAACCCCAATTCCACTGTGTCCATGACCGCACAGATTGGCAGAGCCGCACAACGGGCAGCAAGTGCGGCAACCGAGATCGACCTGATGACGGCCAGAGGCACACCCGTTTCAATCGAGGGCTACGCAGATGAGGCCCTGGCCGTACCGGCAATGCTTACAGCCATTCGCGCGGCAGAGGCGCGGGGGGCTGAAGCACATGTTATTGCCTGTTTCGACGACCCCGGCCTTTCGGCAGCAAGAGAAGTCGCCGCTGGCCCTGTGCTTGGCATCTGTCAGGCAGCAGTTCAGGTTGCGGTCACGCTGGCTGCGCGGTTTTCTGTTGTTACCACACTCAAGCGCTCCGTTCCCATTATCGAGGACTTGGTGGAAAGCTATGGTGCGGGACGACGTTGCCGCCGCGTCCGCGCGATTGATCTGCCTGTTCTCGCGCTGGAGGAAGACCCGAATGGCTCTTACGTTTTGCTTGCTGCCGAAGTCTGTGCCGCGCGCGATCAGGACGGGGCAGAGGTGGTGGTGCTCGGCTGTGCAGGAATGGCAGAGATGTGCGAACGGCTGACACAAGAAACCGGCGTGCCGGTGATTGATGGGGTCACGGCGGCTGTCAGGCAAGCGGAAGCCCTGATCGGTATGGGGTACCGCACCTCTAAACTGGGTGGCTATGCGTGGCCACTCGCAAAAACAGGGGGCATCGCCCCGGAGGCTGCATGACAGATCTGCTAATCCGCAATTGTCGACCGATGGGCGCCAGCCCGACTGATATCCTGATCCGCAACGGTCGCATTGCAGAGATCGCTGTAGGCATCGACGCGCCCGGTGTTCTTGTGGAGGATGCAAAAGGCACCATCGCCATACCGGGGCTGGTAGAGGCCCACACCCATCTGGACAAAACCCTGATGGGTATGGGCTGGTATGAAAACACCGTCGGAACCGATCTGCGGTCCATGATCGACAATGAACGCGCAGAGCGTCGGCGACTGAACCATGATCCGCATCGCCAATCCATGCGTCATGCGCTGGCCCTTTCAGGCAATGGCATCACCCATATCCGCAGCCATGTCGATGTGGATACCGAGAACGGCCTCGCCGCAATCGAAGGTGTCATTGCGACCCGCGAGGCGCTGCGGGATATCGTAGAGATCGAGATCGTCGCTTTCCCGCAATCGGGCCTGATGATCCGCCCCGGCACCGCCGATTTGCTGGATCAGGCCATGGCATTGGGCGCTGATCTGATCGGCGGATTGGACCCTTGCGGTATTGACCGTGACCCAAAGGGGCATCTGGATGCGATCTTTGGCTTGGCAGAAAAACATGGAAAAGGGATAGACATTCACTTGCACGAAGGTGGCAGCCTTGGTGCCTTTTCAACCGAGTTGATCCTTGAGCGCACCCGCGCCCTTGGCATGAAGGGCAAGGTTGCGATCAGCCATGCCTTCTGTCTGGGAATGGAAGATTGGAACCGGACCGAAGCGCTTTTGGCTGACCTGTCTGATCAGGATGTGGCCATCTTGACCACGGGCGCACCATCGCGTGAGGTGCCGGCGGTGAAACGTGTTTTGGGCGCAGGGATGCGGATGGGTGCGGGCTGTGACGGCGTGTTGGATACCTGGAACCCGTGGAACCGTCCCGATATGCTCGACCGCGCGCGGATCGTTGCCCAAAAGAACAACTTTCGTTCCGATGCCGATTTGGCACTGGCGCTGGCAGTTTGCTCCACCGGTGGGGCAGCGGTTATGGGCGTAGCGGGGCATGGCATTGATACTGGTTGCAATGCCGATCTGGCGCTGGTGCCGGGATCAACGCTGGCTGAGGCCATTGCAACAGGCGGCCCTGTCTCCCTGACGGTCAAAGGCGGTGGCATCACCGGCCGCAGCGGAAAATCCGTGATGGAGGCGCCATAATGCTTGATGAGTTGACCCTTGGCGCACGACCGCGCGGTCGCACCGCCCTGACCGCTCGCTGGATCGTTGCCCATCAGGACAACGGCCACCGTCTGCTTGAAGATGGAGAAGTGGTATTCGAGCAAGACCGCATCCTCTATGTAGGTCCTCAATTTGAAGGTGAGGTGGCGCGGCGAATTGATCTGGGCGATGTCCTGATTTCGCCAGGCCTGATCGATCTTGACGCCTTGTCGGACCTTGATACGACAACGCTGGGCGTCGATTGCGGTCCGGCTTGGGCGAAGGGCCGGGTCTGGCCGCAAAGCTATGTCGAACGTGGCCCTTATGAGATGTATTCGCAAGACGAGCTTGCCTTTCAAAAGCGGTTCAGCTTTGCGCAGCTTTTGTGCAACGGCATCACCTCGGCACTTCCCATTGCCTCACTATTCTACCGGGAATGGGGTGAGACTGTCGCAGAATTTGAGGCAGCCGCAGAGGCGGCGGGTGACCTGGGTCTGCGGGTTTGGCTGGGTCCGGCCTACCGCGCAGGCGGCATGGTCTGCACCGCACCCGGCGTGCTGGAACCGCGCTTTGACGAGGCGCGCGGGCTTGCCGGACTGGATGACGCCATCGCGTTTGTCAAAGCGCAGACCGGGCGTTTTGATGGATTGGTGCAGGGGATGCTCGCGCCTGACCGGGTGGAAACCTGCACCGAGGCATTGCTGACCCGCACAATGGCCGCCGCAGATGATCTGGATATCCCCGTCCGCCTGCATATGGCGCAGGGGCTGATGGAGCGAGAAACCGTGGCGCGCCTACACGGCACCACAGCGCCGCAATGGCTTGCAAGCTTCAACGCGTTGAACAGCCGGCTTATCGCGCCCCACGCGACCTATGCCACTGAAGAAGACCTTCAAGTCTATGCCGATCATGGTGTTACAGTTGCCCACTGCCCGCTGGTTTTTGCACGCTCCGGTGCAATGCTGCGATCTTTTGGCAAGCTGCGGGCCATGGGCATCAACATCGGAATGGGCACAGATACAGCACCGCCTGATATGGTGCTGAACATGGCGGTCGGTGTGATGATGGCACGCATGGCAGGAGACAGTCTGACAGACACCGCGCCGGAGCATTTGTTCAATGCAGCCACAATCGGTGGCGCAGCAGCACTCCGCAGAAACGATCTGGGGCGGCTCCAGCCAGGCGCGAAAGCCGATATTGCCGTTTTTGACATGTCTGATGCGTTGATGGCCCCGCGCGTCGATCCCATTCGCACCCTAATACTTGGTGCAACAGGGCGGGTGACCAAGGCTGTGTTCGTGGACGGAAGGCTGTCTATGCGGAATGGTGAGGTGACTGGGATGGTCATGTCCGACGCACGCAAACGGGGACAAGCGCAGTTTGCTCGCCTTGTGGAGAAATACCCGGAACGCACATGGGCGCACCCAGCGGTCGATGAAATTTTTCCACCTGCTTATCCCTTGTTCCGGTGATGTGAAGCTGTCTCTCTTGCAGTACATAGACCGCGCCTCTTGGCAGGTGCGGCGGGGCTGTTCCAATTGAATCTAGACTGCCAGTGTTGATTTTCGCTTGAAAGTAAGCCGGTTCAGCGAAAAATTTCCACTGAGAATTGAGCCATGCGCCCCTTCCCCCATCGCACTACGCCATGGGGAGCAATGGAGTGATTCACATGGGGTTTTGGGACATAATCTGACGTATATCTTTGCGGGAAAAGCTGCCGATCCGCGAGATTTCGCGCCGCACAAGCCTGTCGCGCAATACGATCATCCGCTACCCAGCTTGGCATTGCAATCCAATGGCCGGAGAGGAAAGACCAGTGGTTAGACGTGCCGCGTAAACAGGTCGGACACATGATCGCACCCCACCATGATCGATATCAGCTCAAATCAACTTTTGCGTAAAGGGAGCCGTCCACACATGACGCCGCCCCTACCTATTCCCCTGCGAGACGACGTTCCTCTTCGCCAACCAAGGGAAGCATCAGAATAATCCCGAGCGCCGGAAAAACGGCAAGCACAGCAAGTGCCATGCCCCAGCCAACTTGCGCCGCAGCCCAGCCAAACAAAAGCGCCGTGGGTAAGGTGCATGCGCGCATAAGCGTCCCGTGGAGCCCCAGCGCGGCCCCAGCACGGCCTTGGCCTGCAAGCTCTGCAACCCCCGCGAAAGCCAGCCCGTTCCAGCTATACGTCATCGTCGTCGCAAAAACGAGCACGACCACCCCAGCGAATGATGGTCCGGTTTGTAGCAGCGCCGCCCCGATCAATGCGGCGACGAGCACCCCGCAATAGGCGATCAGATGCGGAATACGCCGCCCCTTGCGGTCCGACAGCCAGCCAGCGCCAACGCGCATCACGCCGGACAACACTTGCACAAGCCCGAACAATAGTGCCGCATGGCCGTAGCTAAGACCCTGCTCTTCGGTCAACATCACCACCAGAAAAGCGCTCATCGCGACCTGCGACCATTGTATCAATCCAGATGCGCCCGAAAGCCGCCAAATAGCGGCGTCGCGCAGCGGTGACACAGAAGGCCGGTTGGCGGATGTCTCGCCCGTATGGGGTTGCGTAGCAAGGCCAAGGGGCTTGCTTGTGACCAAGGGAGGCGGACCAAGCCAAAGCAGGGCTGCGACCACTCCGGCCCCAGCAAGACCGGCCAAGGCAATGAAGGCCGCCTGCACCCCGAACTGCAGGGCCGTAATGGGCAGCACAACGGCTGCAAATCCGGCCCCGAGTGGCACTGCCATTTGCCGCAGACCCAGTGCCATCCCCCTTTCAGATCGTGGAAACCACCCCATCACGGCGCGACCGGATGCCGCAATAGCAGCGCCGCTCATGGCCCCCGCCAGCCCGATCGCCAGCCCCAGTTCCAGCACCGTTCGGGTTTGGGATGCCGCCAGAAGCGCAAGGACCGCCCCGCCCAGACCTACGGACACAACGATGCGTTCGCCCAGCCGATCCGCCATCCTCCCCCAAAGGTAGAGTGTTATCATCACGCCCCAACTCGTTGCCGCGAGGAGCGCCCCCAGAGCTGGCAAGGACAGGTTGAAACTGTCACGCAGCACCGGGCCCAAAGCGGGGAGACCCTGCTGCAAAGACGACACTGACGCCTGTGCCATCATGCCCGCCGCAAGGGCCAACCAGCGCCCCCGCAAAGGCTGTGGCGCTGCCAAGCGGCCCGCTTCAGGACTTGGTGCCATGCCGCTTTGTCACTTCATGTCGGAGCGCTTGATGTGCCCCCTGCCCCTTCAACTTGGCTGGAGGGCCGTTTTCCGATGATTTCTCTTCCATGCGCGAAAACCGCAGCGGGGAGAGGCAAAGGCTAACTGGTTGCCCCAAAACGGTTTCGACGGACCGGCGATAATGCGTAATGAGCCGTTCCTCGGCCAAGTCCGCATCCCCTTGTGTCGCAGCTTCCATAATCTGACGATGTTCCTCTACCAAGCTGTCCTTGCCCGGCCCCATCGCGTCGATCTGGCGTCGCCGTGCGCGATAGCGGGCCGACTGCTTGAACAGCAAGTCCGAAAAAGTAAGCAACCATTGGTTTTCACAGCCCGAGATGAGGGATTTGTGAAAAACACCATGCGCATGGGACCAGTCATCCGAATGCAAATAGTCGGGCGCCGAGTGACTGGCCTTTGCCAGATGATGAAAGGCCAACACCAAACGGTCTTCCCAATCCCGGTGATGTGCGGTGACGGATTCCCGCAAGGCCGAGGATTCGATCACAATCCGGGCATTCTGGATTTCCAAAAACAGATCTGCCTGAAGCGGGGGAACCGTAAAACCACGCTGGTCATGCTTCTCGACAAACTGTTCTGCCGACAACCGGTTAAGCGCTTCACGCAGCGGCATTGCCCCTAAACCGTAACGCTCGCACAGGTCTGCAATGATGAGTTTTGTGCCCGGCTTCAGGGTTCCTTCGATCAGATCATGCCGCAGCAGGTCATAGGCTTTGGCAGATCTCAAAGTTGCCGGCTTTTCCTTGAACATCAAAAGAACCCTCTTAGAACTGGAACTGACCATTTCTACAGGCTCCCGACAACATCGTGCAAGGCATGTTCCCGAAAGGATCTGTCAAGCTTGGCTGCCTCCAAGTCGCGCGCAATGAGGACAAGGCGGGTCTGTGGGCCAAGGCCCGGCCAACTGTCTTGCAATACCATAGGAACGGCAACCGGCCCCACGGCTTGAACCAGCACCGGGCATTGCCTTTCGGTGACCCACAAAAGCCCCTTCATCCGGAGCATGCGCCCCGCATTCAACGAATACACAAGGTCGAACCAGTCGCGGAACCGCGCCCATGGAAGCGGATGATCGAGCAGAATGGACCAACTTTCGACCCCTGAATGGGAATTATGGGCATGTTCCCCGTGATGGGCATGCGCCTTCCCATCAAGATAGCGGGAATGGGTCTGACTGTGGTCTTTATCCTCGTGCTTTGCCCTCCCCCCAATTCTGCCAGCGGCCTTGAACAGGATATCCGGATCGGGCAGCCGCCCTTGCCGAAGCCCCATAATCGTCGCCAATGGATTGATCTGTTGCACCTTCTCTCGCAATTGATCCAGTGCAAGAGGATCGGCCATGTCGGATTTTGTCAGCAAGCACAAATCGGCCTGCGTCACCTGTGCAATGGCGACCGGATCGGTCGCCAGCCCCAGCAAGCCGTCGATGCAGGTCGTCACCCCTGCCAAATGCACCACACCTTTGAGCACGGGAGCTGTGCTCAGGTCGCGTACAATTGGCAGGGGGTCGGCAAGACCGGTCGTTTCAATCACGATACGGTCAAAACGAGGCACTTCGCCGCGCTGCGCAGAGCCGATCAAGGCCAGAACTGTATCTACCAGATCGCCCCTCAGCGAGCAGCACAGACAGCCGTTCTCCATCAACAAAGTCGTCTCGACCGCCGATGACACCAGCAGGTGATCCAGCCCAACTTCACCAAACTCGTTGATAATGAGGGCGGTGCCCTCCATCCCCTTGCGCTGCAGCAAGTCACGGATCAACGTCGTTTTTCCAGAGCCAAGTGCCCCGGTGACAACCACACAAGGTATCGAACCTTGCTTTTCCGCGTCCATCTGCTCTGCGCTGCTCATTTCTCGGACCCCTGCGCCTGTTCATGCGCCGCGTTCTGCCGTTCCTGGCGGATCGTCCGGATATAGCTCCAGACGGCCGTCACAACCGAGATAATCAGCAGCGTTCCGGTGATGGGCGAGCTGACCACTGCCCAAAGATCGCCGCGATTGATAATCATCGCGCGGCCGAGGTTGTTCTCGATAATCGGTCCCATGATGAAGCCAAGGATGATCGGCAAGGTCGACATGCCGATTTTGTCCAGCAACCACGCAATACTGGCCAAGACGATCAGCATCCATACATGCGAGAAAGAATTGTCATATGCATAGACACCAACCATTAGCAGCGTCAAAACGAATGGGGCCAGGACCCCCGGGTGAACCCGCGAGATGGGGACGAACAACCGTGCGCCAAATAGGCCCACGCCAAGCAAAATCACATTGGCCATCAGCAGGCCGATGAAAATGGACATCACCAGCGGCCCACCATCCGAAAACAGCTGCGGGCCCGGTGTGATGCCCTTGGAAACCAAAACACCCAGCAAGATCGCGATGGCGCCCGACCCCGGTATCCCAAGAGCCAAGGCCGGGATCAGCGCGCCTGCCACAACGGCATTGTTAGAAGCCTCTGGCGCGGCAATGCCTTCTGCGATGCCGGTGCCAAATTTC
>JBFHGI010000078.1:0-7790 GCA_041583175.1 Pseudorhodobacter sp.
CACTGCTAGGTGCAAGGGCTTAAGTTTCGATAGTTCCGGTCGCTTACGCGGCCATTGCCATCGGAGCACGGTTGTCATTTGCAACTGTACGATTTGTACCGATAACGGTGGTAACTCACCGAGCGAAAGCTGGCCTCTTTAGACGTTCGTCGATCCTATTTCGACCCCGAACCCCCGAAATGAGCGGGTGGAATGGTGGAGTCGCCGGGTACCGCCCCCGGGTCCGAGCCGTTTATTACAGGTGCGTTTATCGCCATAGTCCGGGCAAGCCCGAACAGGCTCAATATAGGGGTGGGGGGGGCACTGTGCAAGGGCGGTTCAGCACAGGGCGTAACGCGCCGAGGGGCCAGGGGCGGGCGTGGCGCGAACCGTACCACGCGCGGTCAGTTCCAGCAGATGCGCCAGGACATTGCGCTGTGCGGCTGGATGCAGCGCGGGGGGGGTATCAGCGTAGAGGGTTTCGGTCAGGGCCGGAATGGTGGCCGCGCCCTTGCCAAGCTCGGCCAGAATGGCAGCTTCGCGTGTGTCGCGGTGTTGGATCAGGAAATGCAGGCGGGCGGCGGGTTCGGTGATCGCGGCGCCATGGCCGGAGTGGATGACAGACCAATCCATCGCGGCCAGTTTGCGCAGGCTGGCGCGGTAATCGGCCATATCGCCATCGGGGGGCGAGACGAGAGAGGAGGCCCACCCCATCACGTGATCGCCGGAAAACAGGACATCCCCCAGCGCAAAGCAGAGGTGGTTGCTGAGGTGGCCCGGAGTGTGCAGCGCGGTCAGCGACCAGTCGCCATGGGCCAGTGTTTCGCCGTCTGCCAGCGGGATGTCGGGGGTGAATGCGCGATCAATGCCTTCGCCCCCTGCGATCATGCCATCTGCCGCCAAAGCAGCCATCTGGGCGCTGCGGCCTGCCGTGGCGGGGCCGAATGCATGGGTTTTCACCCCCAGGGTTTCGGCCATGGGCTGCGCGAGGGGGGAATGATCGAGATGGGAATGGGTGACAAGGATATGGCTGATCCGTTCGCCCGGGTGCAGGGCGGCGCGCAGGGCCTTTGCGTGAACAGGATCATTCGGGCCGGGGTCGATGAGGGCGACATTGCCGGTGCCGATCAGATAGCTGTTGGTGCCGTGCAGCGTCATGGGCGAGGGGTTGCGGGCCAGCACGCGGCGGATCTGCGGGCCAAGCTGTTCGGCATGTCCATAGGCGGGGCTGTTCTGGGCGGTGGGTCGGGTCGGCATGTTTGCTCCGCTTTTCAGTGCGCGCGATTTATCCGCTTTTGTCGCGGGGCGCGTGGCGCTAGTCTTGCCAGATGTTTCGCAAGATAAAAACCCTTATGCCGCGGAGCCTTTACGGGCGGGCTGCCTTGATTCTGATTGTGCCGGTGGTGGCCATTCAGCTGGTGGTTTCGGTTGCCTTCATCCAGCGACATTTCGAGCGGGTGACGCGGCAGATGACCGATGGCGTGGCGATCGAGCTGGATTATCTGCTGACCCAGATGGAGGCTGCCCCCGATATCACGGCGGCGCAGGCGCGGCTGGCCGATATTTCCACGGCGCTGGGGTTTCAGGTGACCTTTCCGGCAAAGGACGCAGGGACGGGGGAGGTGCGCGATGCGATCGACCTGTCTGGCAAAGAGGTGATTGCAACGCTGCGCGAGCGGGTGCCGCGCGCCGGACGGATCGAGTTGCTGGGGGCCCCGCGGCGGCTGGAAATGGGGATAGAGACGGATTGGGGGCCCTTGTGGCTGGTTGTGGATCGGGGGCGTTTTTCGGCCTCTAACCCGCATCAGTTGCTGGTGTTGATGATCTTGACGTCTGTTTTGATGACGCTGATCGCTTATGGGTTTTTGCGCAACCAGTTGCGCCCGATCGCCAAGCTGGCCGATGCCGCGACGGCGTTCGGCAAGGGTCAGACTGTGCCGTACCGTCCGCGCGGGGCGCTGGAAGTGCGCACGGCGGGCAAGGCGTTTCTGGATATGCGCTCGCGGATCGAGCGGCAGATCGAGCAGCGCACGATGATGCTGTCGGGGATCAGCCATGACCTGCGCACCCCGTTGACGCGGCTGCGTCTGGGATTGTCGATGCTGCCGGAGGATGAGGATACGGCGGCTTTGCTGGGCGATGTAGGGGACATGCAGCGGCTGATTGATGAGTTCCTGTCCTTTGCGCGGGGCGACGCGATGGAGGAGCCGGAGAAGACCAATACCCGTGAGTTGGTGACGCGGATTGTCGATAACGCGGCACGGGCAGGGCAGCCGGTGGTCTTGGGGCAGGTGGACGGCGCGGGCGAGGTGATGCTGCGCCCTGCAGCCGTTACGCGGGCTTTGGAAAACCTGATCGGCAACGCCGCGCGTTTTGGCACCCAGGTGCGCGTCAGCCTGTTCCGGTCCGGCCGAATGATGCGTGTTGTCGTGGAGGACAACGGGCCGGGCATTGCGCCGGAATTGCGCGAAGAGGCGCTGACGCCGTTCGAGAGGCTGGATGCAGCCCGCGACCCTAATCGCGGCGGTGGGGTCGGGCTTGGGCTGGCGATCACCCAGGATATCGCGCGCAGCCACGGCGGGCGGTTGACCTTGTCGCATAGCACGGATCTGGGGGGGCTTAAGGCCGAGTTTGTGATTGCCTGCTAGGGTGGGGCCTGAACGGGCCTATTTCGTGGCCCCGCCGACCATGACCCAGTAGAGCTTCTTATCCGCCCCGACCGCGACACCGAGCCCGAGTTCATTGATCTTTGGTGACAGCATGTTGGCACGGTGCGGGCGCGAGTTGTACCACCAGTTCGAGGCCGGTGTTGTCGACTGGAACGCGCCCACATTTTCTACCGCCGAGCGGAAGCGGTAACCAACCCCTTTCAGCCGTTGCACAAGGTCGGAGCCATTGCTGCCGACATGCGAGAACTTGCGCTGCGCGGCCATATCGCAGGCGTGGCCCTGCGCGGTATTGGCCAGCTTGCTGTCTTTGCCCAGAGGTCCCAGCCCTGCGGCTTTGCGGTAGCCGTTAATATCGGCGGTGACTTGCGCGATCATGGCGTTTGCATTGGCTGGCTTGACGCAGGTCGCGGCAAATCCGGGGGACGCCATACCAAACCCCAAGGCGAGCGCGTAGGAAAACGAGCGAAGGGTCTTCATGTCAGACTCCATTTTCGAAGCGGGACGTTTCCGCGCTTTCAGTCACAATATCGTGCGGCCAAGCGGCGGATTAAGCAAGCGGCGTCTTTCCGGGGTGTCCGGTGGAGGGGCGCAGCTTAATCCTTTTCTAACCCGGATTTGCCATCACGGCCGGGGAAGGGCGGCAGACCGCCGCCGCCGTATGATGGAAAGGTAAAAGGGAAAATGCCTGATGCCCTTGCAGGGGGCGGCACGCGCAACTAAGACTCAGGTAATCTTTTGGCGAATACGCTACTCACATAAACAGGCAGGCGAAGATGCAAGATCCAGTAGACCACTATATGAACACCCTTGTTCCCATGGTTGTGGAACAAACCAGCCGCGGCGAACGCGCTTATGACATCTTTAGCCGGATGCTGAAGGAGCGGATCATTTTCCTGTCCGGTCCGGTGCATGACGGCATGTCGAGCCTGATCTGCGCGCAGCTTCTGTTTCTTGAGGCGGAAAATCCGTCCAAGGAAATCTCTATGTATATCAACAGCCCCGGTGGCGTTGTGACCTCTGGCCTGTCGATCTATGACACGATGCAATATATCAAGCCGAAGGTTTCCACGTTGGTGATCGGTCAGGCCGCGTCGATGGGCAGCTTGCTGCTGACCGCGGGTGAAAAGGGGATGCGGTTCAGCCTTCCGAACAGCCGCGTTATGGTCCACCAGCCGTCCGGCGGCTATCAGGGGCAGGCGACGGATATCATGATCCACGCCCGCGAAACCGAAAAGCTGAAGCGCCGCTTGAACGAGATCTATGTGCGCCACACCGGGAATGACTATGAAACGGTCGAAGCCGCGCTGGAACGCGACAACTTCATGTCGGCGGAAGATGCTAAGGCCTGGGGCCTGATCGACGAGATCGTGGAGAATCGCGGCAAGGCAGAGCCGGAAGAAAAGTAAGTCTTTCGCCCCGCAGGATTTGGGGGCGATTTGACATTGTGAAGGGGTGGGGCATGTCCTAGACTTGGCCCACCAGCATTTCAGACGACCCAACTTTCCGACGACGCAGGGCAGAGGACGATAATGGCGACGAATTCAGGCGGTGACAGCAAAAACACGCTCTATTGCTCTTTCTGTGGCAAAAGCCAGCATGAGGTGCGCAAACTTATTGCAGGCCCAACGGTGTTCATCTGTGATGAATGTGTCGAGCTGTGCATGGATATCATCCGCGAAGAGACCAAATCCTCGGGGCTGAAATCCTCGGAAGGGGTGCCGACGCCGCGCGATATCGCGAAGGTGCTGGATGATTATGTCATCGGGCAGGCCCATGCGAAGCGCGTTCTGGCGGTGGCGGTGCACAACCACTACAAACGTCTGAACCATTCCTCGAAAACCGATATCGAACTGGCGAAATCCAACATCCTGCTGATCGGACCGACCGGCTGCGGCAAGACCTTGCTGGCCCAGACGCTGGCGCGGATTCTGGATGTTCCGTTCACCATGGCCGATGCAACCACGCTGACCGAAGCGGGCTATGTCGGCGAAGATGTCGAAAACATCATTCTGAAGCTGCTGCAAGCCAGCGAATATAACGTGGAACGTGCGCAGCGCGGCATCGTCTATATCGACGAGGTCGACAAGATCACCCGCAAGTCTGACAACCCTTCTATCACCCGCGATGTGTCGGGCGAGGGGGTGCAGCAGGCGCTTCTGAAGATCATGGAAGGCACCGTCGCCTCGGTGCCGCCGCAGGGCGGGCGCAAGCATCCGCAGCAGGAATTCCTGCAAGTGGACACCACGAATATCCTGTTCATTTGTGGCGGGGCCTTTGCCGGGCTGGAAAAAATCATCGCGCAACGCAACAAAGGGTCGGGCATCGGCTTTGGCGCCGAGGTGAAAGACCCCGATGCGCGCGGCGTGGGCGAGATGTTTCAGGAACTGGAGCCGGAAGACCTGCTGAAATTCGGGCTTATTCCGGAATTTGTCGGCCGTTTGCCGGTGCTGGCGACTTTGACCGACCTTGATGAGGCGGCGCTGATCACCATTCTGACCGAGCCGAAGAACGCGCTGGTCAAGCAATACCAGCGGCTGTTCGACATCGAAGGCACGCAGCTGACCTTTACCGCCGATGCGCTGACGGCGATTGCCAAGCGCGCGATCAAGCGCAAGACCGGCGCGCGGGGGCTGCGGTCGATCATGGAAGATATCCTGCTGGATACCATGTTCGAATTGCCGGGCATGGAGGATGTGCAAGAGGTTGTCGTGAATGAAGAGGCCGTGAACTCTGGCGCGAAACCGTTGTTGGTGCATACCGAACGCAAGAAAAAAGAACCGGCAAGCGCTGGTTGACACGACAGGCGGGCATCGGCCCGCCTTTTCGTTTTTGGGGCCAGAGACCGGGCTTTGCTGCGGATCGGGCTGGACCTTCGCCGCGCCTTGCGGCATATGACTGTAAAAGAACCCGGAGGCCCCGATGTATTTCCTCAAGCGCTTGCTGACATGGTGGAACAGCCAGACGATCAGCACCCAGATTTTTACCTGGCGCAAAGGCCAGAAAGTCGGTGAGGACGAGCAGGGCAATCTCTATTACCAAACCGCCGATGGCAAACGCCGCTGGGTGATTTACAACGGCGAGATCGAGGCGACCCGCGTCAACCCCGATTGGCACGGCTGGCTGCATTTCACTTGGGATCAATCGCCGAGCGAGGCGCCTTTGGTCAAGAAAGCCTGGGAAAAGCCGCATCTGGAAAACCAGACCGGCACCGATGCAGCCTATGCACCGCTTGGCTCTATCCGTCGCCCTGCACCGGTGGCCCGCACTGATTATGAGGCCTGGCAGCCGGAGTGATCCGGCTCCGGTGGCGCACACATGTTCAAAGTAGCGATTGTTTCCTTGGTGGCGCTTGCCGCTGCACCGGTTTATGCGGAAACGGCTGTTTCTGCCAAGGGTGGGGTGGTGCGCTGGTTGGATAAAGTCTCGGGTGAGACGGGCGATATCGAACTGTCACGCGGCCAATCGGCGCAGAACGGGCGGCTGACGATCCAGCTGGATGATTGCCGTTATCCGGCCGATGCCAGCCCGACCGAAGCCTATGCCCATCTGACAATCCTCGACCGGTTGATGGACACGCCCGCCTTTACTGGCTGGATGATGGCCAGCAGCCCCGCGCTTTCCGCGATGGACCATTCCCGCTATGACGTCTGGATCTTGCGCTGCCTGACCGAGTGAGCGTTTGGCGCATAGCCTGGCGGGTCAAATCTTGCTGTTTGGTCAAGGGCAGCGTTCAGCCGCTTGTGATAGGCTTCGCGCGAAATCTCTATCGCGCCGAGCGAGGCGAGATGCGGCGTCAGGAACTGCGTGTCAAACAATGTAAAACCGCCCGCGCGCAGGCGGTGCACCAGCCAGGCCAGCGCGATTTTCGAGGCATCGGTGCGGCGGGAGAACATGCTTTCGCCAAAGAAAGCCGCGCCAAGGGTGACGCCGTAAACACCACCCACCAACGCGCTGCCGTCCCAAACCTCCAGGCTATGGGCAAAACCGGATTTGTGCAGGGCCTCGTATAGCGCGAATATCTCTGCGTTGATCCATGTCTCATCACGGTCCGCGCAGGCGGCGACTGTCGCTGCGAAGTCAGAATTTGTTCGAATTGTATAATTTTCTTGCGCAATCCGCTTGGAGAGGCTGCGCGAAATGTGGAAATTATCCAAGTCGAAAATGCCACGACGGCGCGGGTCAATCCAGTGCAGACTGTCCGATGTACTGCTTTCGGCCATCGGAAACACACCGGAGGCATAGGCAGAGAGCAAAAGTTCTGGGGTGATATTATCCGTCATCGGAAAAAGGGGGGCAGGGCCGCCGCCCCCCGTATGCTCAGAGTTTGGAAAGCTGCGCATCCAGCCATTTTTCCAACCAGTGAATGTTATAGTCACCGGTTTGCACATCCGGCTCTGCCAGCAGTGCGTGGAACAGCGGGATCGTGGTGTCGATTCCGTCGATCACCAATTCCCCCAAAGCGCGGCGCAGACGGGCCAGCGCCTCGGGCCGGTCACGGCCATGCACGATCAGCTTGCCGATCAGGCTGTCGTAATAGGGGGGGATGGAGTAGCCACCGTAAAGCGCCGAATCCATGCGCACACCCAAACCGCCGGGGGTGTGGAATGTGCGTACCTTGCCGGGGCAGGGTGAGAAATTCGGCAGCTTCTCGGCGTTGATCCGGACCTCGATCGCGTGGCCGTTGATCTCCAGATCGTCTTGGGTGAAGGACATGCCCAAACCTGCTGCGACCCGGATTTGTTCGCGCACGAGATCCACGCCGAAGATCGCTTCGGTGACGGGATGTTCGACCTGAAGGCGGGTGTTCATCTCGATGAAGAAGAATTCGCCATCCTCATAGAGAAATTCCACCGTTCCGGCCCCGATATAGTTGATCTTGGCAACCGCATCGGCGCAGATTTTGCCGATTCTGGCGCGCAGCGCGTCGGTGATGGCCGGGCCGGGGGCTTCTTCGAACACTTTCTGGTGACGGCGCTGCAAGGAGCAATCGCGCTCGCCCAGATGCACCGCGTTGCCTTTGCCATCACCAAAGACCTGAATTTCGATATGGCGCGGCTTCTGGAGGTATTTCTCGATATAGACTTCATCATTGCCAAAGGCGGCTTTCGCCTCGCTCCGCGCGGTGCGGAAAGCGATTTCCAG